>NZ_JAPWAG010000022.1:0-38389 GCF_041432775.1 Pauljensenia sp. 20925_1_34
TAACGTGCGCAGTGGAGGGGTTCGTGCTGCCACCTGACACGCCCAGCGACCACCTGCGATGCCCAGGCCGCCAGGTCCGGTCTGGGCGTCCGACAGTAGCGGAGCTCCCACCACTCACACCACTCCCAGCGTCCCCAGAACCCCGAGTGGGTCAGGATGTCTCTGGGAACACTCGAGGGCCCCTAGCGTATGCGTCCCAAAACCCGACAGGGGCAGGAAAGGGCCCGTCAGTGGCCTGGGGCGACGCGGATGGGCCTCAGACGCAGCATGAGGCTCACAAGCCCTCCGAGGGCTGCTCCCGAGCGCGACGGCGTCCGATCGTCCCGCGCCAGTTCGTCCCCGTCGATCAGCCACGTGTAGGGGTTGTGGCTCAGGGGCCCAGGCCACAGCGACGCGATGATGGAGGCACCTGTGGGCAGAGGAAACAGGGGACTCACCCAGGACTCGGCCGGCGTGTAGACGCTGGAGAGCGGCGCGATGCCGGAAAAGAAACCGTCGTCAATCACGGATTCTGGGAAGCCGACTGGATCGAGAGAATACACATGATCAAGCGTCGGCACGCGGGTCGCGGCGGCCGCATACAGCGCCAGGTTCCCGCCCTTGGAATGGCCGATGACGGTGACGGGCCCGGGGGCGCGCCCCGCCGCGTAGCGCAGGTAACGCGCCGCCCACAGCTGGGCGATTGTCGGGAAATCGAGGCCGAACTGTGCGTCCTCGGCCCATCCGACCGCGGTGCCGTCGGTCCCGCGGAAGACCACGTAGGTCGCCCCGGCCTCGTCGATGAAGGTGACCGCGCCGAACTGCGCGAGCGGCTGTACGCCAATCCTCGTGACGGCGTCGCGCACGCGCAGGCTCCGGAAACGCGGACTTCCCCCGGCCGCGCGCAGCAGGGAACGCAGGAGCGCGCAGTTGTGGTCGGTGACCATCGCTCGGTCGTAGAGGGTGCGAATGGACGAGGCCTGGGCGACCTCGCGAAGGAGGCATCCGTTGGGCGATCGCGGTCCGGCGAGGGCGTGAAAGTCCACGTAGGTCAGTGTCGCGAGGGCGAGCGCGTCGGCGGGGGAGAGGGCGGAACGCAGGGGCGTCGTGGCGCCGCGAACGTAGTCGATAATCGTGGTCACGAGGCTTCTCTTTTCTGCTCCGCGCGTCGTTGCAACGGGTGCGTGTCGGACGTCACCAAGTCTCGATTTTGCCGGAGGGCCCGGTGCTGTGTACTATATCCGAGTGCCCGCAAGGGTGCCGGTTGGGCCTATAGCTCAGTAGGTTAGAGCGCAGTCCTGATAAGACTGAGGTCGGTGGTTCGAGCCCACCTAGGCCCACCATCCGCAGGCTAGTATGAGCGGAGGATCATCATGAAGAAGTTGGTCACTTGTTGTGTGGCTGTCGGATCCGTCGTGGCCGTTGGTATCGTCGTTCGACAAATTCTTTTTGATCTCTCGGATAATGCCGACCTGTGGACGTCCGTCACGGACGCCGTGGAGGACTGAGATTCTCCCACGGGGCTATGGCGCAATTGGTAGCGCACCTGCTTTGCAAGCAGGGGGTTACGGGTTCGAGTCCCGTTAGCTCCACGTTTCACCCGCAACCTGATGGTTGCGGGTTTTCGTCGTTTGTGAGCTTGCACAATTTCTGCGGGTTACTGGCGAGAGTACTCACAGACGTGACCCACGCATTAATTTGTCCGACCAACTGGTCATCGCTGTGGATTATCCGAGACGCGTGTGTGTGAGCGTGGGATCGGCGATCTTGAGCTGCTATTGCGTCATTAGTTATCCACAGGAATGTCCACAGTTGTGAATAAACCTTGTGGATGGTCGTTTCACAAAATTGGTTAAAAAAACGAAATCTGACCTAGCAAACCTCAGTTTACGGCCGAATTCGCGATGGTTACAGCCTTTTCACACTTGCTGCAAAACCGCTAAAATTGGCCTGTTTCATCCCTATACCCGCAGACCAGGAGAACGCTGTGCACCTCAATCACACGTGGTCAAGGGCCACACGGCCAGCCCAGATGCTTGCCATGCTCGTAACAACGGCTCTCGTCATTCTCGGCATCACGTCGCTGCCCACCTTCGCGGCAGCCCCGACCCTCAAGCTGGCGATCAACGCCGACGAGGACTCCTACCTGTCGGGCGTCGAGCAGCGCTACGTTGTTGAGTTTTCGTGCGCCTCCACCACAGAGGACTGCCTGGACTCGGTCGTGACCATCTCGCTGCCGCACACGATCACTCCTGACGGCAACTCCAACCCCGACTCGGCCCCCGACGGCGTCAACGCCACCGCAACCACGGGTAACAAGGTCGTCACGCCCGAGATCAAGCGCCCCACAGCCACGACCGATGGCCTCGTCACCTACAACCTCGGGACCGTCGCCGCCGGTACCTCCTTCCAGACCGTCCTGACCTTCACCGCTCCCCGAGGCCTTACCCCGGGCGGCTCCACGGTCACCCCGGTCGCCACCTTCACCTCGGGCGAGACCAGCGTCACGGCTCAGGACACCGTCACGATCAAGTCCGAGCCCACGCCCCTCCTGTCCAAGACCGGCCCCGTCGCGACCCCCAAGAACGTCGACGTGACCTACCAGATCACCCCCAAGTACGACACGACCGTCGACGGCCTCAACGGCAAGACCAACATGACGAACGTCGTCGTCACCGACCCGCTCCCGCAGTGCGCGACGTACGTGTCCTCCTCGGCATCGGGCAACACCATCACGAACACCGCGGCCACCGTCCCCAGCTCCTACGACGCCGCGACCCACACCGTCACCTGGAACATCGGCGAGGTCAGCCCCGCCTTCATGAACGTCGTCCTGTCCGTCACCGTCCACTACGACGACACCTGCGCCGACGACACGGTCACCAACACCGCCAAGCTCACCGGCAACGAGAAGCACAACGAGACCAAGACGGTCACCGCGAACGCCTCGTTCACGCACCACTTCGACAACGAAATCCGCTACGGTGGCGGCTTCAACAAGCGCGCCATGAGCCAGTTCGAGCGTGGCAAGCAGGGCAACTGGCTCTACAGCTACTCCAACACCTCCAACGTTCCCGTCGTCATGGAGTACACCGACTACATGACCTGCGGCCTGGTCTCGCCGACCGATGGCTCCAAAGACTGCTCTCAGCCCCTCATGCGCGTCCACACGATCGATACCCAGACGACGACGCCCATCGATATCACCTACTGGACCAACAAGGGCACCACGGGCACGCAGACCGTCTACCGCGGCAAGGCCTTCGATTTCTCCTCCTTCGCCGCCGACGAGTACCTGACTGTCTTCCACTACAAGCAGACGATCCCCGCTGGTGAGTCCTCCATCCTCAACGTCGCCGGCCCGGTCGGCGCGGGCACGCCCACCACCGAGGACGGCGTCACGTACGTGGACGTCGACAAGAACGCCGCCGCCTGGAAAGCTGGCAAGTCCGACCAGTGGGTGCGCATCCAGAACTGCGTCACCGACTGGTCCATGAAGTCCCTCGACGGTACCAAGTCGATCACCATCCCCGAGGACGACTACTGTGACGTCCTCACCCTGGGCACCGCGCTGCCCAAGTACTACAACGCCAAGTCCACGATCAAGGGCAACCTGGCGTCCCCCGGCTCCGAGGTCACCTTCAGCGTCACCGCGAACAACACCTCGACCGTCGTCGACTCCCAGCCCGTCATCTCCGACCTGCTGCCCTGCGGCATGACCTTCGTCGAGGATTCCGTCACCGGCGGCCCCTCCGGCAAGGACAAGACCGTCACCGTCCGCGACGTCACCGATGCCACCGGCTGCACCCGCCAGCTCGTTCAGGTCACCTGGCCCGGCTACCAAACCAAGGGTGGCACCACCATCCAGCTGCGCGGCAAGGTCGGCCCCTCCATGAGCGCCGGCACCCACAAGAACGAGGCCTACATCTCCGCGGCCGAACCCGAGTACGCGCTGACCTCCAAGAAGACCACCATCTGCTTCTACGGCTCCACCGACGACGCTTACGACGTCAACGGCGACGGCAACACCGCCGACCAGGTGTGCCCCGTCTCCTCGACCTTCACGGTCTCCGAGCAGGCCGGCGCGGACGTCGTCCTCGAGGGCCTGGGCTCCGTGCCCGGCTCCGTCTACAAGAAGTACACCGACGGCCCCTCCGTCATCCGCCAGAGCGAAAACGGCCAGTTCCGCATCACCCCCACCAACTCCGGTAACGCGGACCTGTCCGACATGACCCTGTACGGTATCCTGCCCCACGTCGGAGACACCTCCGTCCAGGGCGGTGCCGACCGTGGCTCCGAGTGGGAGCCCATCATGACCGGCCCCATCCAGATCGGAGCCGGCTCGGGCATCGACGCATCGCAGGTCACCATCGAGTACTCCACCTCGACCAACCCCTGCCGCGGTGAGGTCATCAACCAGGGCGACGCCATGGCCGCCGCCCCCGCAGGATGCGACAACAACTGGACCGCCACCCCGGCCTCGTGGGCGGACGTGAAGTCCTACCGCGTCTACATCAACGGAAAGGCCACCCCCATCAAGGCGGGCGCCTCCATCCCGCTGATCGTGCCCATCAAGGCGCCCGACAACGCCACCGGCATCGCCTACGAATCCGTCGCGATCGCCGCCACCCAGGCCTCGAACAACCGAGCCATCCTGCCGACCGAGCCCATCAAGGTCGCCCTGGTCGTCGCGCTCGACGTGGCCCTGAACAAGACCGTCGTCTCCGACGCTGACAACCTCATGCCCGGCGACACCGTCACCTTCCGCATCGACGCCGGCAACACCGGCCAGGGTAAGGCCCCCGACGTCAAGGTCGCCGAAGCCTTCCCCGCCGGCACCACCTTCGTGTCCGCCGAGACGCACAAGTGCGCCTCCGGCTACACCTCCGGGCTGCCCGGCGAATGTCAGGGCACCGACCCCGCCGGCACCTTCGACGGCACCACCTGGAAGATCGGCGACCTCCTCGCCGGCCAGTACGCCTCGCTGTTCGTCACCGTCAAGCTCGACGAGGGCACCGACGGCAAGACGCTCAACAACACGGCGTCCTTCGTGAACCCGCCCGAGTACGATCAGAACCCGGACAACAACTCCGCCAAGGCCTCGATCACCGTCAAGCACCGCCTGGCCGGCAAGGTGTACTACGACGCCAACGACTCCTCCTCCTACGACAACGGCGAAGAACCCTTCAAGGACATCACGGTCGAGCTGCTCGGCGCCGACGGTAATGTCGTCGCCACCACCACAACCGACGCGGACGGCAACTACTCCTTCACGCGCCTGCCCGCCGGCGACTACACCGTCAAGGTCACCAAGGCCGGCGCAATCGCCAACCTCGACCAGACCGAGGATCCGGACTCCACGAAGGACAACACCTCCGGGACCGTCACCCTGAACGCGGACAACCCCGTCCAGGAGAACATCAACTTCGGCTACGTCAAGAAGCACGCGATCTCCGGCAACGTCTACCTCGACCAGAACCGCGATAAGACGAAGAACACAGGCGACCTGCCCCAGGGTGGCGTCACCGTGAAGCTGGTTGACGCCTCCGGCACCGTCGTAGCCACCACGACGACCGACACGGACGGCAACTACTCCTTCACCGGCCTCGGCGACGGCACCTACACGGTCGCCGTCGACAAGACCGGCCCGCTGGCCTCCACCGAACAGACCGAGGACCCCTCGGGTAACGCTGACTCGCGCTCGCAGGCCATCACCTTCACGCGCAACGACCCGGACGTTACCAACGTCAACTTCGGATACGCCGAGGACTACACGGTCTCCGGCACCGTCTACTACGACAAGGACCGCTCCGAGACCCTGAACAACGGTGAACCCGGCTTCGACGGCGTCACCGTCAACCTCCTCGACGAGGCCGGGGCAACGGTCGCGACAACCACGACCAAGGCGGACGGCACGTACTCCTTCGCCAAGCTGCCCGCCGGCAAGTACACCGTCAAGGTGGAGCCCTCCGACCTGCTCAAGAAGCTTGAGCAGACCGAGGACCCGGACGGCACCAAGGACCACACCTCCGGCGTGGTCCAGGTCAGCCACGACAACCCCTCCGTGACCAACGTGAACTTCGGCTACGCCACGAACTACACGATCAAGGGCACCATCTACCGCGACGCCGACCGCTCCGAGTCCCTCGAGGACGGCGAGAAGCTCTACCAGGGTGTGACCGTCGACCTCCTCGACGCCTCCGGTAACGTCGTGGCCACCACGACCACCGACGCTCACGGCGCCTATGCCTTCACCAACCTGGAGGAAGGCACCTACAAGGTCCGCGTGCGCCAGGAAGGCCCCATCGCCGACCTCGTCCAGACCGAGGACCCCGACGCCACCAAGGACAACACCTCCGGCGACATCACCCTCGAGCTGAACAACCCGATCAAGGAGAACGTCAACTTCGGGTACATCTCGGACAACTCGATCGCTGGCACCGTCTACCGCGACGACAACCGCTCCGGCGCTCTGAACCCCGGCGAGAAGGGCTACCCCGAGCAGACGGTGCAGCTCCTCGACAAGGACGGCGCGGTCGTTGCGACCACCAAGACCGACGCGAACGGCGCCTACTCCTTCGACAACCTGCCCGACGGCACCTACTCCGTGCGGGTCGTCAAGGACGGTGCCCTGACCGACCTTGAGCAGACGGGCGACCCCGACTCGACGCTGGATAACGCGTCCGAGCCGATCACCCTGAACGAGGCCAACCCGACCAAGAAGAACGTCGACTTCGGCTACGTGCCCGACTACTTCATCACGGGCACGATCTACCGTGACGGCAACCGCTCCGGCGCGCTGGACAGCGACGAGAAGCTCTACGAGGGCGTCACCGTGCAGCTGCGTGACAAGGACGGTAACGTCGTCGCCACCACCACGACTGACGCCGACGGCGCCTACTCCTTCGACAAGCTCCCCGCGGGCACCTACTCCGTCACGGTCGTTCAGGATGGCCCCATCGCCTCCCTCGAGCAGACCGGCGACCCGGACGCCACGAAGGACAACGCCTCCGCGCCCATCACGCTGAACAACGACAACCCGTCCACGACGGACATCAACTTCGGCTACGTGAACAACAACTCCCTGTCGGGCACCGTCTACCGCGATGACTCGCGCAACGAGAGGCAGGACGCCACCGAGCCCGGATACTCTGGCGTGACGGTCCAGCTCCTCGACAAGGACGGCACCGTCGTTGGTACCACGACGACCGACAAGGACGGCAAGTACTCCTTCGAGCACCTGCCCGACGGCACCTACTCCGTCACGGTCGTCAAGGACGGCGAGCTCACCGACACCGAGCAGACCGAAGACCCGGATGCCACGAAGGATGGCGCCTCCGAACCCGTGACCCTGGGCGAGGACAACCCGTCCAAGGATGGGATCAACTTCGGATACGTGCCCGACTACTCCATCCACGGCCTCGTCTACCGAGACGGTGACCGCTCCGAGTCGCACGGCACCGGCGAGAAGGGCTACGCCAACCAGACCGTGCAGCTGCGCGACAAGGACGGCAAGGTCGTCGCGACCGCCACGACGGACCAGGACGGCGCGTACTCCTTCACCAAGCTGCCCGCCGGCGACTACACCGTCACGGTTGTCAAGGACGGGGCCCTCACCGACCTCGATCAGACAGAGGACCCGGACGGTACCAAGGACTCCGTCTCCGGCGTCATCTCGCTGAGCAACGACCACCGCACCGAAACGGACGTCAACTTCGGCTACATCGCCAACAACTCCATCAACGGCACCATCTACCGCGACGGTGACCGCGACGGAAAGAAGGGCGACACCGAAGGACGCTACTCCGGCGTGACGGTCCAGCTCCTCGACAAGGACGGTAAGGTCATCGCCACTACGACGACCGACAAGGACGGCAAGTACTCCTTCGAGCACCTGCCCGACGGCACCTACTCGGTCAAGGTCGTCAAGGATGGCGTGCTCGCCGATGCTGACCAGACCGGCGACCCGGACACGACGCTTGACAACGCGTCTAAGCCGATCACCCTCGACGAGAAGAATCCCACCAAGAGTGACATCGACTTCGGCTACGTCCCCAACAACACGATCACCGGCACCGTCTACCGCGACGACAACCGCGACAAGACGATCAACGGTGACGAGCCCGGCCTCGAGCGCGTCAGCGTCCAGCTCCTGGACGAGGACGGCACGCTCCTGCAGACGCTCGACACCGCCGCCGACGGCTCGTACGCCTTCCAGCACCTCAAGGACGGCACATACACCGTCAAGGTCGTGCGCTCCTCGTCCATCAAGGACTACGACCAGACCGAGGACCCCGACGCCACCGTCGACGACACCTCCGCGCCGTACACGATGGGCCCGGACCACTCCCTGCAGGAGAATGTCAACTTCGGCTACGTGCCCGACTACTCGATCGCGGGCCGCGTCTACCGCGACTCCGACAAGTCCGGCTCCTACACCGACGGTGAAGAGACGTTCTCCGGCGTGACGGTCGACCTGCTCGACAAGGACGGTCACGTCGTCGCCACCGTGACGACCGACGCTGACGGCAACTACTCCTTCGAGAAGCTGCCCGCCGGAACCTACCGCGTCAAGGTCCACACCGACGGAGACCTGGCCGGCCTCGACCAGACCGAGGACCCGGACGGCATCGCCGACTCCATGTCCGGCGAGATTACGGTCGGCTTCGACAACCAGGTGGTCACCGGCGTGAACTTCGGTTACGTCGCGCCCGACGCCCCGGCCACCCCGGCGCCCGGCATCGGCCAGCGCGTCGCCCGAGGCCTGGCACGCACCGGCTTCGACGGCATGGTCGGCGCAGCCGGCCTGGGAGCCGCGGCCGTTGGCGGCCTCTTCCTGTGGGTGCGCCGCCGTCGCCAGGGCTGAGCCTGGTACAGCCTGAGCCTCGACGAGGCCGTGGCTGAGTCACGGGGGGTGGGTACTTCGGTGCCCACCCCCTTGGTGTACCGGGCGCCTGCGCGGACCGTAGGTACGCTCACCGCGCGCGCCGTCAACGGCGTGCCCACCCCGCGTGCCTGCGCGGACCCCGCGTCCTCCGGCCTGCCGCTATTGTGCCCTGTGTCCGGGTACTACGTGGATAGGTTGTGTGTATCCGGATAGGTTATGCGGATGCGGATAGGTTAGTAAGCTATCCGGATGTTCGTTGCCTATCCGGATATCCGCTTGTGTCCGAGACTCTCATGGTTCCCCAACAATGTCGCACGTAATTCCCCTGCGACTCTTTCCAATTTTGAAATTGGCCCCTTGCAATTCCAACGTTTGTGAGCGTCGTCGAATACTGACCGAGGGAAATTACGTGCGAGATTTGGGGGAGAGGGGAGGAGGCGTACGCGGGCGGGAGTCCGCGCAGCCCCACAACCCCGCAGCCCCACAACCTCACAACACACGCAGCGCACGCAACGCACGCAACGAACGCAGCCCCGCAGCGCACGCAACACACACAGCGCACGCAGAAGCGCCCGGGGCCGGATGGCCCCGGGCGCCCCGGCAGCAACAAGTCCTATCGGTTCCAGCGCAGCGCGTTGGGTCGCAACATGAAGGGCGAGAGAATCAGCGTCGAGCCCAGGCCCACGCTGAAGCCGCCAATCACGTCGGTCACCCAGTGGACGCCCAGGTACAGGCGCGTCACGCAGATAAACACGATGAACGCAACGGCAGCAACCCACAGCAAGTGGCGGATACGGCGCCCGAAACGCGTCATCGTCAGCACCATAACGAGCGACACTACCAGGGCGGTGACCGCGGTCGCATGGCCCGAGGGGAAGGAGTAGCCGTCCTCGGTGATCAGACGGTAGGCCTCTTCGGGGCGGGGGCGCTCAAAAACGTGCTTGATGATGAAGCTGTTCGCGGCCGAGAACGCGACGGAGCACAGGATGTACAGCGCGTGCATGACCTTCTTGATGAACCACCAGACGGCGGCCGCAACGAGGAATGCCAGCACGACGGCGCGCTTGGGGTCGAACAGCCAGGACGCGGCCGTCATGAAGGTGTTCAACGCGGGCGAGCGCGACTCGATGAAGTCGGACCATACGGCGGTGTCGATCGGCAGCGGATTCGTGATGAAACCGCCGACGATGGCCACCGCCACGATGAGAGAGGCCCCGACGATGACGGGAGGTGACAGGAGTCGACGAACAAACATATTGAAATCCTACCGCAGTGTCAGTCGTTCGCGCCGTACTCGTACACCCACCGGCCAGCGCGGCGGGAAAAGCGCGAATGTTCCCGCATCTGGCCGCTCTCACCCGTCAGCGCATCGCGCCAGGACGCCACAAACGTGACGGTTCCCTCCTCGTCGGAAGGCCCCCCGGCCTCGGCCCCCAGGATCGTCAGGCCCGTCCACTGCGTCCCCTCCACCCAGTACGGGGGAGCGGGGCGCGTGCGCGGATGCCACGTGCGGAACAGGTAATCCTCGTCGCGCAGGGCGAACGCCGTGTAGCGCGAGCGCATGAGCGCCTCGGCCGTGGGCGCGGCCTCGCCGTCCAGGTAGCGCCCGCAGCACTGCGCGAGCAGCGCTCCCGACCCGCACGGGCATGTACGAGGCCGGGGCGCGCCAGCGCTCGCAGCGCCGGGGGCAGCGGGGGAGGAGGTCACGCCTGGTCGCCCAGGGAGGCCAGCCAACGCTCGGCGTCCAGGGCCGCGCGGCAGCCCGACCCGGCGGCCGTGATGGCCTGGCGGTACGTGTGGTCCACGGCGTCACCGCACGCGAACACGCCCGCGACGGACGTGCGCGTCGACGGCTCCTCCACGCGGATGTAGCCGGCCTCGTCGAGGGCGACCTGGCCGCGCAGGAAGCCCGTGCGCGGCAGGTGGCCGATCGCGACAAAGACGCCGTCCACGGCGATCTCACGCTCCGAGCCGTCCACGGTGGAGGCCAGGCGCAGGCCCGTCACGGCCTCGTCGCCCAGGACCTCGGAGACGGTGGCGTTCCACTCGAAGGAGATCTTCGGGTTGTTCAGGGCACGCTCGGCCATGACGCGCGAGGCGCGCAGGGCGTCGCGGCGGTGCACGACGACGACCTCGGACGCGAAATTCGTCAGGAAGGTGGCCTCCTCCATCGCGGAGTCGCCGCCGCCGATGACGGCCAGGCGACGATCCTTGAAGAAGAAGCCGTCGCAGGTCGCGCAGTAGGAGACGCCGCGGCCGGAGAACTTGTCCTCGCCGGGCACGTTCATGTGACGGTACTCCGAGCCGGTGGCCAGGATGACGGCGCGCGCGTAGAAGACCTCGTCCTCGGTCGCAACCGCCTTCACGTCACCCTCAAGGTTGACGGCGACGACGTCCTCGTAGCGCACGTCCGCGCCGAACTTCTCGGCCTGCTCGCGCATGTTGTCCATGAGCTCGGGGCCCTGAATCCCCTCGGGGAAGCCCGGGAAGTTCTCGACCTCGGTCGTGTTCATGAGCGCGCCGCCCGCGGCCAGCTGGCCGGCCAGCACGATGGGGGCGAGGCCGGCGCGGGCCGTGTAGACCGCAGCCGTGTAGCCGGCGGGGCCCGAGCCGACGATGACAACGTCGTGGACGGGCACGCCCTCGGGGACCTGGTTCGAGGGGACCTGGACCTCGGCGGCCTCGATGGTGGGCTCGGCGGCCTCGGCCTTCACGAGGCCCGGAATCGTCACGAAAGACATGTACCCTCCTTGGGGGTTACTGGACGGTGAGCTCGGAGATCCACGCCCAGTTGCGTCCGTCCTGGCCCTTGGGCATGGAGCGGAACTGCAGCGCGATTGAGTCGGTTTCGACGGGCTGGGGCAGTGTAATCGTCGTCGTCGGGGACAACGAGGACGTGGCCAGTTCTGTTCCCTCACGCGGCTTGGTCGGATCGGTGACGTTGCGCACGACGAGCTCGCCGCCGGACGTCGCCGGATCCATGTTGAGCGTCACCGAGGACACGGTGGCCTTCTGCTGGAGCTTGACGACGATGGTGACGGAGGTTTCGTCGCGGAACTGGTTGTTGTCGAACCAGCGCGAGCTCCACGACGTCGAGGGGTTCGAGTCGATCATGTTGATCGCGCGGTCCGGGTGGTCGCCGTCGTCGTTGTTCCACGACAGGACCTGCACCGAGGAGATCACGGGCGTCACGGAGGACGCGGGCGGCGGCGTGGTCGTCAGGTTGGGCGCGGGCGTGTTGTCGGACTGGATCTGGGAGGCGCCGGCGCGCAGGGACTGGGCCAAGTCCAGATCGGTGACCGGGCGGGTGGCCATCCACGGACCCCAGATCGCGCCGAAAAGGAACAGGGCGACGCCGAAGATGAGCGCGGGCTTCGTCGGGTCGATGAGGTGACCGGAACGCTCGGGACTCTTCTTCTCCTGCGACGAGGCCGGGGCGGGCTCGGCGGCCGACTCCGGATTCGGGGTGGGGAACGCCGGGGGGATCGTGGTTGTCGACTCGGCGGCTCCGGCATCGGCTTCGGCATCGGCTTCGGCTGCATCACCTGTGGCTGCGCCCGCGACAGCGGCCGCTCCGGCGACCGCGGCTGCCGTCGCCTCAGCTGCGGTATCCGCAGGCGGGGGAGCGAGCGGCTGGATGCGCGGAATCTGGTGCGTCGAAGGTGCGTCCGCGAGCGGCTCGGGGTGGGGGAAATCGGTCACGTAGGCATCCCCTTCGCGCTCGTAGCCGCTGGCCGCGGGCTTGGGCGGCGGGGGAGCGACAGGGAAGGGGGTGACAGGAACCTGGGCGGCGTCGACGCTGGCTGCGGGTTCCGCGCTCGGCTCGGAGTCCTCAGTCAGGACCTCGACGCCGACTTCGGCCAGGGCCTCGGCGACCGGGTTCGTAGCGTGTGCCTGCGACGAAGGGTCGATGACCGGCGCCTCGGCGGGTGCGGGCGCGGGGATCGCGGGGACGTCTGCCTCGGGTGCGGGGGAGGGGCTCGCCGGGGGCGCGGGGATCGGCGAGGTAGCGACGACCTCGTCAAAGGACGGCAGGTTGTTCTCGTCGCCGGTCGGTTCGGGCCTGGAAGCCATCGATTCCTCCGTCTGTGCGGGTGTGGTTGACGCCATTATTGCAGTTGCGTTGGCGGTGGGCGTGGAGGACGCCGCCAGGATGTTCACCACAGATGCGGGAACGTGCAGGCGCGTCAGGAGGGGCCGCATCATGGCCGCGGATTCGCGCGGCGAGGCCAAGCGGAGCACCACCAGGTAGACGAGGCCGGTGACCGCGGAGACGATCGTGAGCTTGACAGCCGCGATGCCCATGCGCGCCAGGGTCGAGGAGGTCTCCGAGTGGATGCCCATGAGAGCCAGGACGCCGAAGCCGACGAGACCAGCGACGATGGCGGCGGCCAGGAAGGACACGTAGGAGCGCAGCAGGCCTGTGCGGTCCACGAAGCGGTTCTCGCGCGAGACCCACACGACGGCGATGACGCCCTGGGTGAGGCGGCACGTGGTCTCGCCGAGAGCGGCGGCGATGATCCACCACTGAGCGCCGGTCACGGCGTACATCGACCATCCGACGATCACCTGGATGATGGTGGGGCCGATGCCCATGAGGAACACGGGCTTGACGTCCTCGTAGGCGAAGAAGACGCGCTGGCTCATGAGGACCATGCCGGTGGATGCGACGCCGGGCATGAGGGATGTCAGGACGAGGGCGTAGGCGGTGACGGCCGCGGGGTCTCCGCCCTTGGCGGCCATTGCGATTTCCATCATGGGCACCGAGCCGGCCATGAGCATCGCGGCGGCGACTAGGGTCAGCGACGTGATCGTGCGAACGCCCAGGTGGTAGCTGTCGGCGACGGCCTTGTCGTCACCGTCGGCGACGGCCCCGGCCATGCGCGTGAAGATCGCGGTCGTCAGGGACACCGTGATGAGCGACTGGGGGACCATGAAGATCATGAACGCCGTCGAGTAGGCGAGGATGCCGACGACGCCGCTCTGCGCGCCGTAGCGGCCGATGTAGCCGTCAGCCATGGCGGCCAGGTTGTTGGTCGACAGGACGCCGACCTGGGAGACGCCGAGGGTCGCGAAGGTCCAGCCGGCCACGCGCGGCATCGACCCGAAGGAGGTGCCACGGAAGTGGAAGTCCAGCTTGAAGGAGATACCCGCGCGGCGCATCGGCCACAGCAGGCACAGGGCCTGGCAGATGACGCCCAGGGTGGCGGACCCCGCGAGGACCCAGAACTGGGCACCCGTCAGGTCGTCGGCGGGGATGCCGCCGTCGGGTGCGCCGCCCCAGATGCCCAGGAACAGGGCCAGGCCGGCGATGCCGACAACGTTGTTGACGACGGGCGCCCACATGTAAGGGCCGAAGATTTCGCGGGCGTTGAGGAGCTCGCCGAGCAGGTTATACAGGCCGTAGAAGAAGAGCTGGGGCAGGCACAGGAGCGCGAAGAGGATCGCCAGGTTGCGGATGCTCTCCGTGTAGCCCGCGGCCGTGATGATGACGAGGAGTGGCGCCAGCACCATCGTGATGAAGGTGACGACGAAGAGGACCGTGCCGGCGAGTGTCAGCAGGCGGTTGACGTAGGTGTCGCCGTCGTTGCGGCGCTTGATGGCGCCGACGATCTGGGGAACCAGCACCGCGTCGAAGATGCCGGAGGCCAGCAGGTTGAACACGGTGTTGGGCAGCGTGTTGGCGGTCTGGAAGGCCGCGCCCACGCCGCCTGCGGTGGCGCCGACTGCGGCGATCAGCATCGCGTTACGGATGAAACCGAGGATTCGCGACACCATAGTTCCCGACGCCATCAGCGCCGATGCCCTCAGGATCGATCGGCGAGGCGTTTTCGAGCTCATGGTGTCTCCTTCATCGTGGCGGTGTCTGAGTCGGTGCTGTCGTCTGCGGTGTCCGAGGCCTGGGCTGGGTCCTCGGTGTCATCGCAAGATGCGGGTTCGTCCGTGCCGGAGGCACTGTCGGAGGCGGCTGCTTGCGCCTTGCGTGCGGCCCTGCTGCGCAGTGATCGGGTGATGCCGGCGATGAAGAGGAGGCCGAAGAGGGCGGCGATGACGGCGGTGATGGCGTCTTCCCAGCCGGCGCGCATGCGCACGATGACGGTCTGGGAGTCGTCGAGGACGTGGCCGTCGGGGGTGGTGACCTTGTAGGTGACCTCGATGTCGCCACTGCCGATTGCGCCAACGGGCACTTCGACCGTCGTGGCTCCGTGCGCGGCCAGCTCCTGGGACATCGCAGGTGTGGCTTGGAGGCGCGGGTCGTCGGGGATCAGGGTGACGTCGACGTACACCGGCCAGTCCAGGTTATTGCGCACCAGGACGGGGAAGTTTGCGGACTTGTTGATGAGGTTGACGGCCGAGGAGGGTTCGACGGTCACGGAGGTGAGCATGGTCGTGACCTGGTTGGTCATGGCGGTCGCGGCGTCGAGCTGCTCGGTGGGGGTGTGCCCGGCCGTGAGAGCGGGCAAGACCTGGGGGGTGATGGAGTCGAAGACGGCGTCCGGGTCGTCGGTCGCGTTGGCGAGCGGGATGAGCGCGGTCAGTGACGTGGCCATGTCGTCGATGGCGGTCGCGGTCTCCTCGGCGAGGGTGCCTGCGCCGACGGTCGTGCGGTCGACGTCGGTGGGTTCGCTGGCCGCCATGACCGAGAAGGAGGTGGCGGAGACCCAGCGGGGGGACAGGAGCGCGCTGGCGCGGGAGGCCAGGCGGTCGTTGATCGTGGTGCCGCGCGCGGCCGTGGCGAAGATGGTGCGCGAGGAGGAGGGGCGCTCGCGCGCGATGATCGCGGTGATCGCGGTGAGGGCCTGCTCGGCGTCGAGTTCGTCGCCGCCGTTGGCGTTCCACGACAGGATCGCGGAGATGTCGGCCTGCTGGGCGAGGACGCGCGCGCCGGTGCCATTCGTCGAGGTGTCGCCGGTCGCCGGGTTGACGTTGACACGCGCCATGGAGGTGAAGGGCACGTCGTCGGTGGGTGTCAGGGCCGAGGCCGGGGCAATGGAGATCTGGTCGGCTGCGGCGAAGTTGGACAGGAAGGTCGTGCCGAAGGTCGCGTCGTCGGGCCATCCGACGTTGCGCAGGATCGTGGGGCCCGCGTCCGGCCGGGTCGTCGTGCTCGCGTTCTGCCCGGTGGAGGAGGCCGTGGGCGAGGCCGAGGGTGTCGCGGAGGGTGAGGCCGAGGGCGAGGCCGAGGGGGTTGCAGAGGGCGACGCTGAGGGGGTTGCGGAGGGTGAGGCCGAGGGCGTCGCGGAGGGCGACGCCGAGGGGCTCGCAGGGCCGGAATTGTGCGAAGACGTGGGCGCGACCCAGCCGGCTGCGCGCGGCGTGCCGGGGAAGGCGTTGATGGACTCGGAAGCCAGGCCCCAGAAGCCGGTGTTGCCCGACAGGGCCAGGGCGCCCAGGTCCGCGTCGGCGTCGGGCAGGGCGATGACCTCGGAGGCGGTGGACATGAAGGAGGACACGAAGGCCTCGGACTGGAGGTCGCGCGAGCGCTGAGCCGGGTCGGTCGCCGTGGGCGCGGGGGTCGGCGTGGGGGAGGCCGAGGTCGACGGACTCGGCGAGGCCGTGGGCACGCCGGACTGGCCCGACTGGCTGGATTGTCCGTCAGACTGCGCCTCCTCCTCTTCGGTTGGGGAGGGGCTGGGCGCGGTCGTGGGCTGGGGGCCGCGCGGGATCAGGAGGGGGTCGACGGCCAGGGTCACGCCCGATGTCCCGGCCAGGGACAGGAGAGCGGAGCGCTCGGACTGGGTCTGGGCGGCGTTCGCCGAGGTCCAGGGAACAACCGTGGAGACGCGGGAGGCGGCGACCTGCTCGCCGGAGTCCCACACGAGGATCGTGCGGTCCTTGCCCGAGAACTCGCCCGAGGAGGCGGTCACGGTCGCGACGCGAGGCCCCCACTCGTTGCTGTCCGACAGCGGCAGCGAGGCGGTGGGGATGCGGATCTCGAAGGCGGTGTTGACGCCGCGCAGCACGTCGGTGAGTTTGGTCGAGGCGGCGTGCGTGGCGTCGGGCTCGTCCTCGCTGAGCTGGGTCGTCATCGCCGAGACGGAGATGGGGGTCTCGTTGGCGACGAAAACCTCGAGGGAGACGGCCGCCAGCGTCGTCGGCGAATCGTTACGCAGCGTCCCCGAAATGACAACTTCTTCCTCGGTCGTGATGATGCGAGGAGACAGCTGGGTAATCGTCACGACCAGCCCGGAGTCCGTGGGAACCGTGCCCATGACGGAGGGACGAGACTGCTCGACCGCAGAGGTTTCCGCGGGCGCGGGAGCCGCCCCGGCCTCGTGAATCGAGAGACCGAAGGGAACCATCAGCGCCGCGCACAGGGCGGCGACCCACCTGCCGCGCCTAGCCACGGCTGTCCCGGTACAGCAGGTCGAGGGCGATGCGCACGATGCGGCGTTCGTTGGGGTAGGCCAGCTGACGCGACACGTCGCGCAGGGGAACCCATGCGGCGGCCTCGGCCTCGTGATCAGGATCTCCATCAACGGTGATCGTACCGGATTCGTAGTCCATTAGGTAGTGGTGAACGACCTTGTGGACGCGGCGGTCGTTGCCGGAAAACCAGTAGTCGATCGACGCCAGGTGGCGGATGATACGCCCGTGGATGCCGGTTTCCTCGGCGACCTCGCGCAGCGCCGCCTGCTGCGGGGTCTCGGAACCCTCCAGGTGCCCCTTGGGCAGGCACCACTCGATACGCCCCGCTCGATTGCGTCGCGCGATAAGCGCTGCATAGGGAATTCCGTCACGCACGTCCACGACAATACCGCCTGCGCTGGTTTCCGCGGAAATCGGCAGGTGAGAGCGGCCCGCGCGCATGGAAGCAGACCGACGCGGGGGTCTAGGAGCCCCGGATCGGCGGTCAACTGAACGTGCAGGCATGACTCTACTTTAGCCGGTGGGCGGCCCCCGGTAGTCGGCTAGGGCGCTTTCCTGGCATGCTTAGAGGCGATGAGTACCCAGTCAGCTTCCCCGATCAACGGCCCCGTGACCGCGCAAAACGCCGGAACGACGGACATTCCTACCCTCATGGCCAACGCCACGAAGACATTCGCGGCACTCCCGCCCGCAATTATGGAACTCGGCACGATTTTTGACGAGGCCGGGGAGGAACTCGCGCTCGTCGGTGGACCGGTGCGCGATGCTTTCCTGGGTGTGACTCCGCACGACTTTGACATGACGACTTCCGCGCGTCCCGAGCGCACCGAGGAACTGCTGGCCCAGTGGGGCAACGCGACGTGGGACATCGGCAAGGAGTTCGGCACGATCGGCGGGCGCCGCGGCGACGTGGTCGTTGAAGTGACGACGTATCGCACCGACGAGTACGAGATCGGGTCGCGCAAGCCCGAGGTGACCTTCGGCGACACGCTCGAAGGCGATCTGACGCGCCGTGACTTTACGGTCAACGCGATGGCGATGCGCCTGCCGCAGATGGCCCTGGTCGACCCCTGCGGCGGCCTGACGGACCTCGCGGACGGCAACCTGCGCACCCCCGTGTCCGCCGAGCAGTCCTTCGACGACGACCCGCTGCGCATCATGCGCGCCGCGCGCTTTAGCGCCCAGCTGGGCCTTGACGTGGACCTGGATGTCATGAACGCCATGGAAACCATGGCCTCGCGCCTGGAGATCGTGTCCGCTGAGCGCATCCGCGCCGAGCTCGAGCGCCTCATCATCTCGCCCTACCCGCGCCGAGGCATCGAGCTGATGGTGCACACGGGCGTCGCCGATATCGTCCTGCCCGAGGTCGCCGCACTGGTCTCCACGGTTGACGAGCACAAGCGCCACAAGGACGTCTACGAGCACACCCTCACCGTCGTCGAGCAGGCCATGGACCTGGAGACCGGCCCGGACGGCCCCGTGCCCGCCCCCGATTTCGTCCTGCGCTTCGCGGCACTCATGCACGACGTCGGCAAGCCGGCGACCCGCCGCTTCGAGAAGAACGGCACCGTGTCCTTCCACCACCACGAGATCGTGGGCGCGAAGATGACGCGCAAGCGCATGAAGGCCCTGCACTTCGACAAGGCGACAATCGAGGCCGTGTCCACGCTGGTCGCGCTGCACCTGCGCTTCCACGGCTACGGCGAGGCCGCATGGTCCGACTCCGCTGTGCGCCGCTACGTGGCTGACGCGGGCGACCTCCTCGAACGCCTCCACCGCCTCACGCGCGCCGACTGCACGACCCGCAACCGTCGCAAGGCCAACTTCCTGTCGTCGGCCTACGACGACCTCGAGGCCCGCATCGCCGCCCTGCGCGAACAGGAGGAACTCGACGCGATCCGCCCCGACCTCGACGGTGACCAGATCATGGACATCCTGGGGCTTCGCCCCTCGCGCGCCGTCAAGATCGCCCGTGACTACCTGCTGGAGCTGCGCATGGAGCGCGGACCGCTGGGCGAGGAGGCAGCCCGCGAGGCGCTCCTAGAGTGGTGGGCCTCCGACGACGTGCGCGCCCTGGCCGAGGAATACCAGGCGCAGCAAGCCCGCTGGGAAGCAAAGGTCGCCGACAAGAAGGCCCGCAAGGCCGCTGCGAAGGCCGCCCGACAGGCCCAGGACTAGACCTCGCAGACCCCGCGCACAGCCCCGCCGAAACGTAAGCGCGCCGGTGAGTGCGGCGGTGAGCGGCCTCGTCAGTGGAGCGGGCGCGACCATCCTCACGCCCGCGCGCGGTGCACCCCCACCTGCCACGGACGTACTCTGGTGACAACTGACCTATACGTTAGGAGAGTCACCGCATGAGCACGTTTACCCCCGAGAAGGCTTCCGCCGACATCGGCGTGTACGGCCTGGGAGTCATGGGCGCGAACCTCGCCCGTAACCTGGCTCGCAACGGCTACGCGACCGCCGTCTTTAACCGCACGCCTGCGCGCACCGACAAGCTCATGGCCGAGCACGGGGACGAGGCCACCTTCGTGCCCGCCTCCACGCTCGAGGACTTCGTCGCATCGCTTCGCACCCCCCGCGTCGCCATCATGATGGTCCAGGCCGGCCCCTCGACGGACGCCGTCATGGGCCAGCTCGCCGACCTCATGGACGAGGGCGACATCATCGTTGACTGCGGTAACTCCCTGTTCACCGACACGATCCGCCGCGAGAAGTGGGCCGCCGAGCGCGGCCTGCACTTCGTGGGCGCGGGCGTCTCCGGCGGCGAGGAGGGCGCCCTGTGGGGTCCCTCCATCATGCCCGGCGGCACCCCGGCCTCGTATGATCGCCTCGGCCCCATGTTCGAGGCCATCGCCGGCACCTACGACGGCGTGCCCTGCTGCACGTACATCGGCGCGAACGGTGCCGGCCACTTCGTGAAAATGGTGCATAACGGCATCGAGTACGCGGACATGCAGGTCATCGCCGAGGCCTACACCCTCCTGCGCGAGGGCCTGGGCGCGACACCGGCCGAGATCGCCGACATTTTCGCCGCCTGGAACGAGGGCGAGCTCAACTCCTACCTCATGGAGATCACCGTCGAGGTCCTGCGCCAGGTGGACGCCGAGACCGGCAAGCCCCTCGTCGACCTCATCGTGGACGCCGCCTCACAGAAGGGCACCGGTAAGTGGACGGTGCAGACCGCCCTCGACCTGGCCGTCCCCGTCACCGCGATCGGCGAGGCGACCTTCGCGCGCGGTGCGTCCTCCGAGCCCGCCCAGCGCGCAGCCGGGCAGACGCTCGCGGGCAACGCCTCCGCGCTCGTCATCGAATCGGACGAGGCCCGGGCTGCGTTCATCGAGGACGTGCGCCAGGCGCTCTTCGCCTCCAAGATCGTCGCCTACTCGCAGGGCTTCGACGAGATCGAGGCCGGGGCTTCCGAGTACGAGTGGGGCATCGACAAGGGTGCCCTGGCTCGCATCTGGCGCGCGGGCTGCATCATCCGCGCGGCCTTCCTCGACGACATCACCCGCGCCTACGAGGCCGACCCCGACCTGCCGCTGCTGCTGGCCGCCGAACCCTTCGCGACCCGCTTCCAGGAGTGCACGCCCGCGCTGCGCCGCGTCGTCTCTCAGGCGGCCCTCGCAGGCGTTCCGATCCCGGTGTTCGCCTCGTCCCTGGCCTACTTCGACCAGATCCGCGCGACGCGCCTGCCGGCCGCCCTCATCCAGGGGCAGCGCGACTTCTTCGGCTCGCACACCTACCACCGAGTCGACAAGGAGGGCGTGTTCCACACCCTGTGGGCCGCCGAGGGGCGCCCCGAAGAGCAGTGGTCCTGAATCGGGAGTGCTGACGCAACTCGCGCAGGGGGTGGGCGCTGATGGCAGCGGCCACCCCCTGTGTTTGTGCCCATACTTCGGGGAACTTTCAGGAAAGGCAGTTAACCTATGAGTAAGACAATCCGCTGAAAGGGCGAACACGTGGCGACTAGCAACGGACAGAACAACTGGAACGACATCGTCGGACCGGGCGAATCAGGCGCGTCCGGGCAGGAACACCTGCCCTCGCGTCGCTCATCGCACGCCGCGCACGCGTCCCACTCATCGAAGGGGGACACCACGGCCTCGTCCGACGATAAGACGGGCCCCACGAAGAAGCGTTTCCGCTGGGCCAAGCGCATCGGCTTCGGAATCCTGACCATCTTCCTGGGCGTTTTCATCGCCGGCATGTCCGTCTTCCTGTACCTGTACAACACGCTGGCTGTGCCTGCGCCCGCTGACCTGGCTCTCGCGCAGAAGACGACCGTGTACTACGCGGACGGCACCACCGAGATGGGGACCCTTGGCGAGATCAACAGGCAGATCATCGACACGACGGCCCTGCCCGACTACGTCTCCAAGGCGATCGTCGCCTCCGAGGACCGCACGTTCTACACGAACAACGGCGTCGACCTGAAGGGCATTTTCCGCGCCCTCGTTAACAACCTGCGCGGTGGTGCCCGGCAGGGCGCATCGACCCTCACCCAGCAGTACGTTGAGCGATACTTCGTCGGTAAGACCACGGATACCTACGGTGGCAAGCTCAAGGAAGCCGTCCTGGCGATCAAGATCAACCGCGAGCAGTCCAAGGACGAGGTCATCGGCGCCTACATGAACACGATCTACTTCGGTCGTGGCGCCTACGGCATCGACGCCGCCGCTCAGGCCTACTTCGGCCACGGCGCCGACCAGCTGACGCTGTCCGAGTCCGCGCTGCTCGCCGCCGTCATCCCCGCGCCCTCCGCGTGGGATCCGGCCGTCAACCCCGACAAGGCGAAGGAGCGCTGGGAGCGCGACCTGAACCTCATGGTCGAGGACGGCTGGATCACGCAGGCCGAGCGCGACGCTGCCGTCTTCCCCGAGACGATCGACCCCGACACGCTCAACAGCCCGTCGATGACCGGGACGAACGGTTACCTCATGGCGCAGGTCAAGTCCGAGCTGCTCGCTTCCGGCCAGTTCGACGAGGACAAGATCAGCCAGGGCGGTCTGCGCATCACCTCCACGATCGTCAAGGACTACCAGGAGCAGGCCGTCGCGGCCGCCGAGGGCATGAACGAGGTGGACGGCTGGGATCCCACGTACCAGCACGTCGCGCTGTCCTCGATGGATCCGGCCACCGGTGAGATCCTCGCTGAGTACGCGGGTCCCGATTACGAGAAGCGCCAGCAGAACGCTGTCACGCAGGACATCGCGATGGCGGGCTCGTCTTTTAAGCCGTTCGCCCTCCTGGCGAACGCGCGCCTGGGTGGCACAGTCTACGACACCTACTCGGGTAAGTCCCCGCAGTATTTCCGAGGCATGGGCACCCCGGTCATGAACGACGGCGGCTACTCGTTTGGTAACGTCACCCTCGTGAAGGCGACCGCCTACTCGATGAACACGGTGTTTGTGGGCCTCAACGACGACGTGGAGCCTGAGAACACGCTCAAGGCCGCCATCGACGCGGGTATCCCCGAGGACACCGTGGGCCTGAATGACGAGCTCCTGAACGTTCTGGGTTCTGCCTCCCCGCACAACATTGACCTGACGACCGCCTACTCGACGATCGCGAACGGTGGCGAGCGCGTCACCCCGCACATCGTCAAGAAGGTTGAGGATTCTAGGGACAAGCTCCTGTACAGCGGCGACGTTGAGCCCGTCCGCGCGTTCGACGTCGAGGAAGTCTCTTCCATCATGCCGGCCCTCGAGGCCGTGACGAAGGGCGAGGGCACCGCCAACAAGGTCGACCCGGAGATTGAGCGCCTGGTGACGGCCGGTAAGACCGGTACCTCTTCGGACCAGCTGTCCGCGCAGTTCGTGGGCTTCGTGCCCGGCATGGTGACCACCGTGTCCATGTACCAGTCGGACGACGCTGGTAACTCGGTGCCCCTGGACGACGTGGGCGGCCTGGATCAGTTCCACGGCGGCGACTGGCCGGTCGACGTGTGGATCGACTACATGAAGCCCGTGGCGAAGACCCTGCCGGGCAGCGACTTCACCTGGAAGGTCGAGTCGAACCGCAGTGCCCAGAACTACGGACCCGCGCCGCTGCCCTCCGCGACGATCGAGACCCCGCAGTCGGCCTCTAACCCCGAGCCCACCCAGACCCCCTCGGAGACCCCCTCCGCGGAGCCCTCCGCTGAGCCGACCGGCGGTTCCAACAATGGCAACGGCAATGGAAACGGCGGCAATAACGGCGGCGGCAACGGCGGCAATAACGGCGGCAATAACGGCGGTGGCAACGGCGGTGGCAACGGCGGCGGTAACGGCGGCGGTAACGGTGGCGGTAACGGCGGTGGCAACGGCGGCGGTAACGGTGGCGGTAACGGCGGTGGCAACGGCGGTGGCAACGGCGGTCACAACGGTGGCGCCAACGGTGGCGCCAACGGTGGAAACAACAACGGCGGTGGTAACAACGGCCGCTAGCTCTGCTGTCGCCTGACGCGCGCACATGCATCGCGGGCCCCGAGGAGAATCCTCGGGGCCCGCACTCGTATCTGTTGGATGCCTGTCGGAAGAGTGGGAGTCATCTACCCGCCCCGGAGTCGCTAGCTCAGGGTCCTCCTGTGAGCGGGGAGTGTCGGGTATCTCTCCTCTGGCCTCGATCCACTCCGACACCTCCTACACCCTTTAAATACGAAGAGCCGCTAATCGGGTGGCTGGCTACGCGGTTGCTGCGTCGGAGCTGAGCGTGCTGGGTGCTTCATGCGAGGAGAACAAGGGGTCTTCACAGCCGATGTGTTTGCTCTTACAGTCAGATTTTTCTGCGCCAGCACAATGAAAAGTGTGTGTGTGCGAGTGAGGTAGGCAAGGGTTGTGTCTTTTTTGGAGATTCCTTCCGTCTATCTAGGACATGAGCAACAAGTGGAAGGCGCGGGGACCGAATTCCTCGAAGAAGACTGACGTTCTTGAATCCAGTCAGGACATCGTACACCAGAGCGCCATGTCGCTGGTGCCGGAGGTGTTGTATCCCGAGATGGGTATGAATGAGATCGAGCAGGCTGCGGCCAGGCAGGTGCGGGCAGGGTGTCATGACGTTGACACGGTCAATGACCCTGGTCTGCCCGACAGGGCTCAGGACAGTTGGGTCAAACTGCACTATGCTCTGCTCCCGAAGCGCCATATCAAAGCGCTGTCCATTGACTTGGATTTGCGCGCCAACTCGTTGGCTGAGGGGGACAAGGCGCAGGCGAAGGTAGCTGACCTGGAGGCCAAAGAAGAGCGGATCGTCACCAATATTAACGAGACCGAAGCGCGCGTGATCGAAAAGAAAGGGCGAGACGGACTTGCTGAAGCGCGCACCTTGTCGCGATGGCGGCGGTGGCGGTCTTATGCTGTGCTTTTGGTGATCCTGTTCGCTGAGATTGCATTCGATTACAGTGCGCTGGGTGTTCTTAACGCGAATGAGTTCTCTACCCTGTTGATCGCTCTCTTGTTGGTGTGTGTTCCTTTGATGTCAGCACATCCGGCTGGGAAAATGCACGCGCTGCACCGCGTTCGCAGGGCTGTGGTCCTGGATGTTGTCACGATCCTTCTCGCAAGCAGTACCGCAGCTCTATTGGCTTATTTGCGTAGTTCTCATCTAAGTGAAGAACAGAGCCAGAATGCGGCAACGTCATCCCAATATTTGTATCGACTGTTTGAGAATACGGGGGGATTGAGTGATGGTGGAATGAACTTGCCTGTAGTGACGATCGTGTTGTTTGTCGTATCGTTCCTGGTGCCGATCAGTTTTACCGCAGTGTTGGCAGCGGGTTACGAGCCTCTGTACGACGAGTTGTTGAAGTATCGTGGCCAGCTCAAGAAGCTTCACAAGAGCCTTGAGGTGGCGCGCGAGAAGGAGGTTTCTATTCGTCGTCGGTGTGAGTCGCTGCTCGCCAAGGAGGATCTGTACGAGCTGGAGACGGCGGCGGACATCGATGCGGTCCAGCCTTGTGCGGAAGAACGGAGCCGCCGATACGATATTGCCCTCTTGGAGGATATGGGGGCACCCGATGCGACGTCGGCGGTCGCGGATACGTATCGTGATCAGGGTCACGAGGGTATCACTCCTAGTCCCCTGAGGGTGGTGTAAGACCATGATTCGCCTGTGGGAGTGGGTGTGGAAGCGTAGGCGCCCGGATCCTCCCGGTCCCTCGTGTCTGGTGTGTGACGATGTTCCCATGACCCTGTGTCCTTCCTGCAAGGGTAACTGGAGAGCAACTGGATGTGGCGTCTGTCTCCTGGGGTGGCTGTGTCCGATCCACGAGAATCACTGGCTTCCGTAGAGGCATTCCGAGACAAACGAATCGAAAGGAGGTGAATACCATGGCGACCAAGATTGGGTCCGTGCGTAGGACGAGTACGTACACTGAGGCTCACCGCTGCCGGAGCTGCGGCCGTGCCTTCTGGGCCGACAGTAGCTGGAACTACGTGACCGTTGTCTGCCCGCACTGCAAGGCGCAGAACTAGTCCGTGAGTGATCGTGGCCGGGCATCCCTTGTTGGGGTGCTCGGCCACCTCGTTGCGATCTCACATGGTGGATGTGGGAGTGATTATTCGGAGAAGCGTCTTCCGTCTCTTATTGGTATGAGAAACTCACACATGCGGCGCATGCGCCAATACATCATCACTGTCCTGTCTATCGTTGTCTGCTCTGTCGTTGGTCTGACTTTGTCGGCCTGCGACGACAGCGCCAATTCCGGTGCGACTAGCGGTTCCGTCGCGATCATCGCATCGAATCGTTCCAACCAGCAGCGTTTTGACCTCCTGTCCTCCGAGCAGATCACCTCCGCGATCAACGACCACATGGGCGGCACCTTCTACATCATTAGCGCTGACGGGGTTCCGCGCCTGGTTGCCAGCATTGACTCGACCAGCAAGGCGCGGAACAGTAACGCTCGAAAAAAGGAGCCGCGAAAGTACGAGCTTTCTGTTCTGGCGGCCATGCTGACCCCCGCAGAAACGCCTGAGTCGGATATGTTGTCCGCGCTGTCCCTCGCGGCGAGTTCGTTGGCTCATGCGTCTGGTGATCGTACGATCTTGGTTGTGGACTCCGGCGTGTCTACGGCTGGTGCAATGGCCTTCCAGAATACGGGTCTGCTTGAACCGCATGCTGACGTCGACGCGATGATCGAGCGCATGCGCAGTGCTGGCACACTGCCCGACTTGACGGGTGTGACCGTCCGTTGGTTCGGTCTTGGTAGCGTCGAGGAACCTCAGCCGCTTCTCGACACGGCGGCAAAAAACCGTCTCAAGAACCTGTGGACGAAGCTGATTACAGCGGCCAACGGAGAAGTGGTCTTCGATGACGCGCCGATGATGAAGGTTACCGGCGAGGATCTGCCGGCTGTTCCTGAGGTGACTCCCGTTCCGGTAGGCGCTTTCGAATTGGGCGCGGCACCGTCCCTTGAGATGTCATTGCCGGATACCGAGGTTGGTTTCGAGGCAGACGTCGACGTGCTGCGTAACGAGGAGGTTGCGAAGTCTCGTATTCAGGAGGCTGCTGCACAGATTCGAAGCAGTGGCGTGAGCGAGGTACGAGTCACTGGCTGTACGAGTTCATGGGGAACCGCGGAGCATCGGCAGGACTTGTCCGAACGGCGAGCGGAGGTCGTTGCAGGTCTCCTCGAGAACAACGGAGTAAAAGTGACATCTATCACTGGTCGTGGTTATGAGTGCCCGCATCAGGTCGTCGACACCAATGCAGATGGAACTCCCATCGAAGAACTGATGGCTGTCAACAGGCGCGTCATCATCCAAGCGCCTTGATTTTCTGCGGAAAATACGCGTAATCAGATGCGTGCCCCCGGGTTCTATCCCCGGGGGCACGCGCGTGCTTCCTGTTGATCGCCACCCTTCCAATCCCTGTGCGGAGCGCCCAGGAGAGATGAGGGAACTTCCCCTCCCGACTGGAAGGACGATCATGAACAAGTACATCATTACCGCGCGGGAGATTGAGCGGATGCTGAACCTGGCCGCGATGGAGGAGGCGGGATGTCTCTCTCGGGCAGGCAAGGAAGAGCTGAACGAGCTGGTTGCGCGCGTTCAGGAAGTGATCGACGAGCTCGCTGCATGGTGGAAGGAAATCAAGCGCAACAAGGAGGCCGCTAAGAGCGACAAGGAGGATTCTAAGAGCGAAGAGAGCGAAGAGAGCGAAGCCCGGCGCTTCGACTACTTGCTGCAAGAATGCGCTGCAACGTTCTGGATGTGCCCGTCGGTTGATGACGAGGGAAAGTCCGTGCGGATGGTGCTCGTTGTCAAGAAGGAACAGGTTGATCAGATGCGTCGACTCGGTTTCACTATGAATGGATCCATGATTCCGGTGCGTTGCTACGAATTTTACTCGAAGATGATGTCGGCGATGTGGAAGAGGGGATTTCATCCTCGTAGGATGGCCCACAATGGTGGTATCTGCGGGTGTCAGGATCCCAGTATTTTCTGGGAGTTGATGAACGATGAGTCGTGGAAGGGGTTTAAAAAGGTCCAAGAGTCTCGGAATGATTGCGAGGGTCCCTTTTACACTGTGTGGGTACAATGGGTGTGTAAGCTCAATCGCGAATATGCGGCGTCTGAAGATGCTACTACAAAATTCTTCAATTCTTCCAAGTCATCGATGATCTCTGATTGGGGTCGCGCTGTTCGCCAGTCCCAGGAGCTTCCTACGAGGCCACAGGACCTGGTGAAAAAAGTGAAAGTTGATGATCCTCGCCTGACGCCGATTGTCCGTGAGCTGGCATACAAGGTTGGTGGCATTAAGCCCGGACGTTGGGATATTGAGTTCGACAAGGTGTGCAATAGCCTGTCTGAGGATGATAAGTGGCTCGAGGCAGTAGGTGTGTCGAACGATGATCTTCCGGCGATTCGCGCTGCTGTGCGTAACGGTATCAGTGAGCTGCGGGCCACCAGTCCGAAGTTCAATGAGCTCATCTGGAGCAACCTCTTCATTCATGGGATGAAGGAGGAGAATGTTTCCCGGGACTACGACAAGAGTCGCGACTCGATTAACGAGCGGCAGTTGTCCATTGAACAGGGAAACGATGACGACGTTGAACTGGGAAACGATGACGACGTTGAACTGGGAAACGATGACGACAGCGGGGATGAATGCGACGAGGGTCTCGGACAATCTGATTTCTTTGAGGGTGACGCTAGTGATGAGCAGGAACTCGGCACCTTGATCAGGGAACTGATGAGGGAGACGTACGTGACTGCCCTGCTGAAGCGGGCCGGAAAGAAGGATTCGCGCAAGCGGGCCTTCGTTGCTGCCGTTGAGGCAGTGATGGGAGCAGGTGAGGAATCACGCCAGGAAGCTCTCCTCCTGTGGGATCAAGCAAAGGCTGATAAGGAGCGCAAGAAGGAGCTTGAAGCGTACTGGAAAAAGTGGGAGCAAGAAGTGGAGAAGGAGAAGGAGTTGCGCAAGGCTAAGCGTGCTCGGCGCGGTAGCCGCGCAAAGCGCGCGGCACGCGCCTGACACATAGGTTGCTCGGGACTCGCCAACAGGCGAGTCCCGAGCCTTGTTGTCGTTGTGTCAGGGCAGTGTTGTCATTGATCTAGATTCATGTGGAATCCTCCCTTCTCTCCACTATCGAGCCGGTATGCGCCCGGTGTCAGGGTGAGCAGCTGTGTAAAGATCGACGTTTCTATTTCTCGGTGAAGGCGTCGGGCCCCGTCTGGCCATGTGGCTGCCTGCCGCAGCATGTGCTCGCGCGCCCCATCGCTGATACGTAGCTGATAGCCGATCTGCGCCGATGTCTCGATCGCGTGGGCGAGACAGTCATCGAGAATCGCTCCGAGTCTGATGTCATCGAGGGTATTCATAACGACGACGGCATCGAGGCGGTTGTAGATCTCGGGAGGCATTGAGTCCCTGACTGACTTGTGTGTCGCGTGAAGGGGATCCACGCGTTCTCCGAATCCGGTAGGATTCTTCGTCATCTCTTCCGCGCCTATGTTCGCCGTGAGAATGACGTCTAAGCTCCGACAATTGACTGTTCGCCCAGAAAAATCGGTGAGTGTCCCACTGCCGAGAAGCTCCAGTAAGAGGGGTATCCATACGGCGGGGCTTGCCTTCTCTACCTCGTCAAAGAGGAGAACTCCTCTGGGCGTCTCCTGAATCCTCGTTGTGAGCCATCCGTTCCTTTCCTGACTGCCGACGTATCCCGGAGGCGCTCCCAGGAGCGTCGCGCTGAGATGATCGGAGTTGAGTGCCGCCATGTCGACGCGAATCAGTTGATCGGTGCCCAGGAACGAGGCTAGCTGCTGTGCCAGGAGAGTCTTTCCTGTGCCGGTGGTTCCCGTCAGCAAGACCGCGCTCGATACCCTGTCTGCTCGCATGCGAAGGCCGTTGCGCCCCAGGCACACCTGTTGAGCGAGCGTGTGGATGGCCTCGTCCTGTCCCCTGACCGTTTTGCGCAGGTGTTCGACGAGGCTGCCGAGGTGGGGGCTGCCTGATCGGGAGGATTCGGGCGATTTGACGAGGTCCTGGCCGTGCATGGAGGCCCTAGCTGACCATAGATCGAGCAGGTGTGTGCCGAGGAGAGGCTGGGCCTGGTCTCGTCCGTGTGGGACGGCGTCGGCCGCCGCGTCGATCGTCTCGGAGGGGATTGTCACCCCATGGAAGGTTTCGAGTTCTTTTGCTTCACGAAGCAGGTGGGTGCGGATCTCGTGGTGGCACACCGAATGGGCCATGTGGATGACGGTCGTCCCGGCGGGTAGGCTCTCATCACGCTCTTCGCTGCACAGCTCCTCCCACTCGCTGTGAGGAATCACGATGATCAGGGGAAGGCCCTCTTCTGTGGCAACATGCCACAGAGGCTTCGTCATGCTGTCCGATTGCAGGTAGACGTCATGGGGTTCGAAGATCAGCGCAATGCGTCCCGGAATGGCGCGGATCGCTTGGATTGCGTCGGCGCGCTTCGCGTTTTTTCGGATCAGCAGCGCCGCAGCGGTTCGAACATGACGCTCCTGGGTGAGGGTTTGTGCAGTGTCGGCGATTTTTCGCGCAATGTCGAGCACCGAGGCCTCGTCGGGGATGATAAGTGCGAGGCTTGAGGGTGAGCGTGTGAGGACGTGTTCCGTCGTCGCTGTCAACCAGGAAGGGGAATCGGTGGCGGATGATTCACCGGGAATAAGGATGATGGAGTTGGAGGAATCTTTGTGTCTGTCCATACTATGAATAGACGGAAGCGATACCTCCCGAATCACCACTTACTCCCAGAGGCCAGCACCCTCCTCTGGTTTGGTTGGTCTCATAATTGAAGGCTTTTGGAAGGCTGCGACCAGCTCGCATAGCCACGGGAAGCTATAGGGAGTCTCTGGCGGTGTCCATGAGTACTCGTCGACGGCGTTCTCGCTGAGGCGGCATTCGCGAATGCGTGCCGAGGCTCCATCAAGGGCATGCTCTTGGTCTTCCTCGATGGCATAGCATTCGCTGGGGTGTGCTACGGGGCCGGGGTCATCCACAGAAACCACGTCGATCGAGGTGGGGCGTCCGGGTACCTGTCCAGAACCTTCCATCTTTGTTCTATCAGCATTGAGATGGAGAGGGAAGACTATGGGTTCAGCGGTGCCCTCCCATGTGATGCGCGCATATGCGAGCTCGGGTTCCACCCCTTCAGGAAATGCTTCAACGAGGGGCGCGCTAACTGTCACCACAAATCCCTTACCCTGCGTATACCTTGAGACGCATTGCGCGCGTTGCGCGGGATCGAACAGGCAATGAGTGTTCTTCGTCCAATCGATGACGGTTTCCCATGAGGCACCCTGGGTGTCGAAAGTGCCTTGTTGCTGGTCGCTGGAGCCTGCGGCTAACGCCAAATCATCCTCAGCGATGTCGGGGGGACAGCCGAGCTCGAAGGGGACGATGTAGAAGACGTTTGCGGGCGTGCTCTCGACGAGTTGGTGACCCTCCAATTCCTCATCAAGAGTGTTGAGTGCTTCAGTAGCGATTGCCAGTGCGGTGGGATCTTCGAGGCAAGCATCGTACTCCTCGTCGGAGGCGAGGTCGAAGAATCGGCGGAGGATTTCCAGGACGAGGGGGCGGTATCGCGGGACGATGCGGTCGCGTTTGTCAAAGATAAACGCTGCGTCGTCGAACCGGAGACTGATGAGGGTGGCGATGAGCTGAGAATCGCCGAGTATCGGACTCAGGAGCGAGTCTGCGGCGAGGGCAACCAGTTCGAGGTCGGTGAGGAAAGTGCTGGTTGCCGGGAGTGCCTCGTATCCGAGGTCAGTGTGGGTCTGGGGGGCCGACTCATCCTCGTCTTCGATGGGGATTTCTCTTGTGGCTGGCCAGTAGCGTCGGATCCACAGCCCTTCTGCGTAACGGGCCATTGCGCGTAGGTGATCTGCGGCGAGGTCAGACAGGGTGAGGGGTATGGTTCTCGGTTGCGACGAAGGGGCTGTGAGCGTCTCGAAGAAGATGTCAGCCACATCTTCGCCGAACAGGGCATCTACCCAGGTGGGCAGCTCAGCCTCATCGAAGACCACGGTGAAGTCGGGTAGCGGGAGCCGCTCGGTTGTGTGGGGAACGTTGATGGTGGTAGTGATCAACATGGTGCCACCATCGAGTTCGATGGCAACGGTATACAACGACTCTGTGAGGGGTCGTTGTGTTGTGCCGATGGTTGGGCGACCATCTGTCGATTGGCCGGTATGTAGAGTGCATGAGTTAGACATTGTGGTCCTCTTGAAGCTGTTGAACGGCGCTCATGAATCCGTCCATTCCCTGTGACAACAGTGCCTCGTGGGCACGTGAATTGTGAGTTTCTGTCAGTGCGAGAGCGTCGTCCCATGCTGTGACGAGCCGTTTGTGGGCCTCGGCCTGTTCCTGCGAAGGGCATGTCACGTATACGACAGCTGAGCGGAAAAGGCGGTCCACCTGTGAGCCAACTCCCTCTGGATCATCGTTCTGTCGCAACTGCTTGAGTGTTTCGAAGTTCTGATCGGGGGTGCGGGTGCTGGCCCTCTTGGCGTTACGAGTGGGTGTAGAATCGGCCCTATCTAATGTGAACCTATGACGTACGATAAGGTTGACAAAATGATCCATTGCAATCGACATGAATGCGCCAAAATTTTCCAGATTATACGCTTCCGTACCTTTGAGTTCGTTGAAATGCAGGCGCCTCCATACGTGTTTGACGAATCCGGAATCCACATACTCTGTGATTGGGAAATTCGTAACGCTTAGCTTCTTTCGTGTCTCGGGATCCATTTCTCCATCCTTGACCTCTCGGATGGTATTCATCCGTAATCTCCATTGCTTGAGGAATTTGCTGGCGATTGATAGTGCTGATGGAGGGTATCCTTTTTTCTTTTCTTTAGTTCCTTGCAGTTTTGCCTCAATGCACTGGCTGATAATAGGGCCAAATCGGCATGCTGTGGCCAGGCACAGAAGCGACTTAACGTTGGTCAGCCCACACCAGGCGGAGGCAAGATCGGCGCTAGCGTCCAGTAGATCATCCACCCTCTCCCAGTACATGGGAAGAGTCTTGTTTTGAAGCGCGTGACCGATCCGCTCCTGCAAGGATTCGTTGAGTGGGGCACGCAGGAACACAGTGGAACGAACATCCGTTGGTGCTGCCCATGCGTGTTTCGCCACGGGGGGACAGGCGAGCGAGCTGGTCTCGACATTGTCGGTCAGACCTGATCCTTTAGTCCCCGCGATGGTGGCCAAGTAGATCTGAAGAGGAGCGGGATCTGACTGGAGCATGACCCACTGGCTCTCCCAGTGAGCATCGTTGACCATCGTCAATTGACAATCAGATTGATCGGTGAAGTGCATGACGAAATGATGGATCGGCTGCTCGCTTGCGGGGGGATGAGTCGGCAGAGGCCGCCACTGGCGCTCGATCCGCACGTTCAACTCTTCCTCTCGTTCGTCAATACGCTTATCGACATCTGCTTTCGAGAAGGCGGGAGCATCGCGCATGACTTCGTGGTACACGTCAGAGAAGTCCTCGATGTTATCTGGCCACGGGACGATCTCAACGCCATCTTGCGGCTCTTTAAGGGCGTGGAACACGCTGGTGATGATTCGCCGTTTCTGATCGTCTTTTCGTACACTTTTGTCATGAGGTATTTCAGTGAGCCAGTAGGCATACAGGCAATCTGACCAGATCATGATACGTACGATTAGGTGTCGCGCATCACAAATCCCGTGGATGATGTACTCACCATGTTCCTTGTTTAGACGTGTGTCTGCTTTGACGAGCATTTTCTGTGTCAGTCCATCAGGAAGTTGGCCCAGTACTGGGGGCAAGATAGAACGACGAAAGCTAGTCCTGAGGGTGTCCCTCTTCACGTCAAACCAGGTGTCTATCGAAGCATGATGGTCAAACTTCAGTATGCGGCACCGTTCCTGGTACTGCGGGAGGATGCTCTCCTTGAAGATGCGAGTGACGACCTCGTCCAGGCGTGGTCTTCTTTTTGGCCAGGACTCGTAGATCGTGGGGTATCCCTCGGTATCAGAACGGCGTTCGATCATCGGTGACCTCCGGCAGATGAAACTACACGAATAGTAGCAGCCCCACTGCCCCGACTGTGATCGTGTGGAGGGGGACAAGCCCCCACCACCCGAGTTTCACGCCTTGCCGCTGCCCTTGCAGGCGTCGCAGACGACGTAGGCCTTGACGTAAGAGGACCACGATCGTCCGGTGCCAAGGCACCACTTGCACGGTTTCTGCTGAGCCATGATGAACCTCCTTTCTGTTCGCATCATGAATAGACGGAAGGGAGGGTGGAAAAACACTCAGTGGATGAGGCCTGTGCTCATATTGAGGCGGGTTGTTCCGTCTCTATAGATTGGCGTGAGGTATCACGAGTGTCATCGGTGGACAGCGAGTGGAAGGAGCTGTTGTGAACACGGAATCTGAGTGGATGCACAGGGGTGACAAGCCTGAGATTGAGGCGTGCCACCATATGGAACCCAAGGTCTGGCGTCTGCGTCAGTTGCGGCGCACAGAGGACTCTGAAGAGGTCGCTCAGGTCGTTACGAATCGTCTACTGGCTTTGATCCAGGCACAGCCAGCGGATGCCAGCGTGTCGATTACCTGGCGGGGGGACGCTGATGGCCTGGTTTCTATTGAGCTGGAGGCGACGGGCGTGGGAGCATCCTTCGGGTCAGACCTGGCCTGGGTTGGCCGTAACGTACACGAATGGGAGTCGGCCGAGGTATCCCAGGCCTCGTGCCCCGCGCACGTGTGTGAGGTTCTCGCGGCCCTCCCGGCCCAGGAGGACTGCGCCAGAGGAGGATCTTCGCTCTGGTCGTCTCGCATAGCCGAGCGTCTACCTGTGGGTGAGCTGATGCCAACGTGGCCCTTCCCGAAGCCATCAGATTCGCAGCTTCTCCTGGGGATTCTCAACGAAGTCGGTGGATACGTGAAAGTGCGTCTTGCTAACGCCAGTCCTTTGGAGGCTGCGATGGTGGAGGAGATCTTTACCTCTACTGAGCGTCTTCGTGCCGGCGGCGAGGTTGGCTCGTACCTGGGTAGGCCTATGCGGCTGCGTGTCTTTCTCGGGTCGGACGATCTTCAGGGCATTCCCGCTCGCCTGTGGATCGCGATGCGCGACTGGGTGAATGGCGCGCGGCGTCGGGACGTGGACGAGTGCGTCGCGCAGAGTGTGTGGAGTGGGCTGGATGCTCTGGTCGGTGCGGCTCAGCCCGAGGGACTGGTGCGGGCGTTCGCGCGACTTCCTCTGGCAGGCACGAGCGCGCGGGTTATCGGTGTCCCCGTCGCGGAAGCCGTGATCGACAGTGTTCCTCTGTCTGACCAGGCGATGGTGTGCGAGGTCGGAGGAATGCGCGTGGGGGCCGCGATCACTGCGACGGGTGCGATGAGCGACGTCCAGTTGAGTGTTGAAGGGTCCTTGCAGCACCTTCAGATTGTCGGGGGTTCGGGGACCGGGAAGTCGACGCTCGCGGCGTCCCTAGTCCATTCGTTCGCGATGTCGGGTAGAGGAGGTATTGTCTTGGACCCCCACGGGCAATTGGTGCGTCGCATCGCGGACGAGCTGCCCGAGGAGGCGCTGGATCGTTGCCTGTTTATCGACTGCGCGGATGCGGCGCATCCTGTGCCCGTGAACCTGTTTCATTGCGGGGACTTCGACACGGTGTGTTCGGAGTTTCTCGAGATGCTCTACCTGATCCTGGATCCGAAGCGAACCGGCATTGTTGGGCCGCGTTTCGAGCGTATTTTCCGTCAGCTCGCCTCGGCGTTGCACTATCTGTTTGGTGCGGATCTTCCGATCACGCTGATTCCGCTGCTGCTCACCGACGAGGGGCTGCTGAAGCTTGTCATGGAGTCTGTCTGGGAGGTTGATCCGGTTCTGGCAAAAAGCATCCGGAAGGAGCTGCTCGGAAATAAATCCAGTGACTTTGCTGAGGTGATTGCCTGGTCGGCTTCGAAGTTTGAAAGGCTCGTGCGTCATCCCGTGATGCGAGGTGTGCTGGGGACGGGGGCTGATGCCCTGGATATTCGCGAGGTCATGGCATCTAACGGGATCGTGCTCGTGGACTTATCGGCGCCTCGGATTGGTCGAGACCAGGCGCAGATGCTGGGAATGATGTGGCTGAGCAAAATTGCGCTGGCTATGCCGGAGCGTAGCCCGGGCGATAAGCCGTTCCACGTCGTGGTTGACGAGGCCCACCTGTTCCAGGAGTCGCTGTTGAGCGAGATGCTGGCGGAGGGACGCAAGTTTGGACTGGCATTGGCGCTGGCACACCAGCACATGGGGCAGCTCACCCCGAGCTTGCGTGACGCGTTGGATGGCAATGCCTCTTCGGTGATCGCGTTCAGGACGTCGATTCGTGACGCGATCGAGGTCGCGGAGCGTTTGGGGACCTGGTCGGGCGGGTCGTTGAGCAGGCTTCCGAACCTGAGCGCGGCGGCGACGCTGGCGACGCGGCACGGTCAGACACAGGCGTTCACGCTGCTGGTGGATCACAATGAGCAGGTGCAGCGCGGGTCCATCAATGGTGCTCCGGTCGTTCACGGCTTGGAGCGTGTGTGTGCCCAGTCGCGCGCCCGCCTGATGGATCCGTTTGCAGGGATACAGCCCAAGCAGGCCGAGGACGTGGTACGTCATGCCCGTGAGCATCAGAGGAGCGCGGGGGGTGCGCCGGTTTCCGATAGCGGGTATGGCTCTGATCGGGGTACCCGCTCCTATTTGGAGGAGTGGCTCGAGAAGCGCGCACAGAACTCAGATGCGGCTGTATCCGATCGGTCCTGATGCGGTGCCTGGTGATTCCTACCGGTAGTAGGCGCGGGGCCGGTCTGCGATTGTGGGGTGCTGGTAGAGGGGTGTGGTGCGTGGGTGGGGGAGGATGAGGTTGGGGCCGGGGGTGCGGGTGAGGGTTTCGTCTGGTTCTGGGGTGGAGTTGGGCACCAATGTGAGTAGGGGATCTTCGCTGTTGCGCGCTGCGGGCGTGGTGGCGAGGGAGCCGACCATGCGCCATTTGGCAACCAGTTCGGCCACGAGGGGTGCGTCGCCGAGATCAGCGGCGATGGCGAGGGCTTGGTTCATGGTGGGTTGGGCGCGGTTGGTGATCCAGGCGCGTCGTTTGGTGGGGGAGGTGAGTTGGTAGCGGTATTCGTCGTCGAAGAGGGCTGTGGGGAGGGCGTGGTTGAGTGCTTGGGTGAGGAGGTTTTTCGCGTGTTCGGGGTTGGTGGTCGCATGGGCTTGGGCGTGGAGGACGGCGGCGTAGGTGAAGTGGGCGTGGTGTGCGTCGGCGTGGCTGATGGTGGGGTGGTGGGAGAGGTCGAGTGCTGCGCGTGCGTGCATCTGTGCTAGGAGATGGGTGCCGGCGTTGAGGTGGGTGCGGGTGAGAGAGAGGAGGATGTCGAGGCGTTGGGTTGCTGTTTCGGATGTGTTGGTGTGGGCGAGGATGTCGAGTGCGTTGTCTAGGGTTTTGAGGGTGTCGGTGGTGCGGTTGTGCATGTGGGATAGGCAGGTGGCTAGGTGTTGGAGGCAGGTGGCGTGTTCGATGGGTGTGTTGGTGTATTTGTACAGGGTGAGGGCTTGGTGGTAGTAGGTTTCGGCGTCGGCTAGGTGTCCAAGCTGTGTGGTGATGAGGCCTTGTTGGGTGAGGCAGTGGGCTTGGTCGATGTCGCTGTCGGTGAGGGTTTTGTACAGGGTGAGGGCTTGGTGGTAGAGGGTGAGTGCTTCGCGTAGGTGTCCGTCGCCTTTTGTGGTGAGGATGGAAGCTAGGTTGCGCAGGCAAGAAGCGTGTACCTGTTCCGTCCCGTCGATGCCCTCGCAGAGCTGGATTGCTTGCCGATACAACGGCTCAGTCTCAACACCCCTTCCCAGATTGTGTAGGGCATTGGCGAGGTTGAACAGGCAGGTGGCCTGTTCATGCTCGGTACCAGGGATCGTCTGGTAGAGGGTGAGTGCCTGGCGGTAGTAGGGTTCGGCTTGGGCTGGCTTGCCGAGTTCGTACAGTGTGGTGGCGAGGTTCCTCAGGCAGGCGGCCTGGTCGCGTTCTGTTCCGGGGATGCCTTGGTAGAGGGTGAGTGCTTGGCGGTAGTGGGATTCGGCGTCGGCTAGTTTGCCCCGCGTGACCAGGATGGTGGCGAGGTTGAACAGGCAGTCGGCCTGGTTACGTTCAGCTTTTGGAGCCGTCTGGTAGAGGGTGAGCGCTTGGCGGTAGAGGGGTTCGGCATCGGCTGGCTTGCTCATGTGCGCGAGGGCATTGGCGAGGTTGAACAAGCAGGTGGCCTGTTCATGCTCGGTACCAGGGATCGTCTGGTAGAGGGTGAGTGCTTGGCGGTAGTAGGGTTCGGCTTGGGCTGGCTTGCCGAGTTCGCCCAGTGTGGTGGCGAGGTTGTTCAGGCATTTGGCCTGGTTGTGTTCGGTTCCAGAGATCGTCTGGTAGAGGGTGAGTGCTTGGCGGTAGTAGGGTTCGGCTTGGGCTGGCTTGCCGAGTTCGCCCAGTGTGGTGGCGAGGTTGAACAGGCAGTCGGCCTGGTTACGTTCAGTTTTTGGAGCCGTCTGGTAGAGGGTGAGTGCTTGGCGGTAGAGGGGCTCGGCATCGGCTGGTTTGCCCATGTGCGCGAGGGCGGTGGCGAGGTTCTGTAGGCAGTCGGCCTGGTTGTGTTCGGTTCCGGGGAATGTTTGGAATAGGGTGAGTGCTTGGCGGTAGTAGGGTTCGGCTTGGGCTGGCTTGCCTAGT
>NZ_JAPWAG010000023.1:0-38329 GCF_041432775.1 Pauljensenia sp. 20925_1_34
GGGACCCCGAAGGATCCCGCCCCGGCAGGGTACACACCGGGCCGTCACACGATGGACATGGTGACGGTTGAGCCCTTCTTGATCTTGGAGCCACCGGCCGGGTCGGTCGAGCGCACGGTGTCGAAGAAGCCGCCGAGGATCAGCTCTTCCTGGACGGTGAATCCGGCGTTTTCGAGCTTGGTGCGCGCATCCTGGCGCTGGAGTCCGACGACGTCGGGCACGGCGACCGTCTCGGGGCCCTTGGACACGGTGTAGGCGACGGAGTCGCCGCGGTACAGGGTCGAGCCCTCGCGGGTCTGCTGGGAGATGACCTGGCCCTCGGCGACCGTGTCGGAGTAGGCCTCGCTCGGAGCGGCCACGAGACCCAGCGCCTCGATGGAGCTCTTGGCCGCGGAGGAGCTCTGACCCGCCACGCTCGGGACTGTTAGCGGTTCGCGCCCCTTGGACAAGACGACGTCGACGGTCGAGTCGTGGGCCAGTGAGGTGCCCGCGGCCACGGACTGCGAGATAACCTGGCCTTGGGCAACGTCCTCGGAGTAGGCGTCGGTAATCGCTCCGATGGCCAGGCCGGCGTCGCTCAGGGCGCGAGAGGCCATATCCTGGGTGCTGCCGACCAGGTTGGGAACCTCTTTCATGTCGATACCCTTGGACACGTAGAGGAGCACGGAGGCACGCTTGTGGACCGCACCGCCCCCGTCCGGGTCGGAGTGGGTGATGAAGCCGGATTGGACATCGTCGGAGAATTCCTCCTCGACCTGGGAGGCCAGGCCGAGTGTGGTGAGTTCTTCTTGCACCTCGTCGAGGGGGCGCCCGTCGGTGGCTGGCATCGTCAGGTAGGACCCAGGGCCGTATTCGGTCCACCACCAGCGTCCGCCGATGCCGGCGGCGACGAGTAGGAGGACAACGATCGTGGCCACCAGGATCGCGCGTGTCGACTTCTTGGTGGGGACCTGGCTGTTCGACTCCTTGGCGGAACCCGAGGTATGCACGGTGGTCACGGTCGTAGCGGCTGGGGCGGGCATGGCCTTCGTGAGGTGAGCGGAAAGCAGCTCGGTGTTCAGCGCGGTGGTCTGAGAGCCTCCCGACGCCTCAGCGCGCACGATCTCGGCGCGGCGGTTGGCGATGTCGGAAGGGATCGAGGCCGCGGCGCGTGCCACGAGTTCGATGGCGTCGGAGGCGTCAGCGGGGCGATTGGCGGGATCGCGAGCGGTGAGCGCTGCGACCAGGTCGTCGATGTCACGGGGGATCCACGTCTGGCTGGCGGACGGGCTGGGCACGTCGTCGGAGACGTGGTGCGAGGCGATCTGGAGGGGCGACTCTCCTGCCCAGGGCACGGCGCCGGTGAGCATCTCGTAGAGCATGATGCCCACGGAGTAGATGTCGGAGCGCGCGTCGGCCTCCGCGGTCAGGGCAATTTCGGGCGCGATGTAGGCGACCGTGCCGAGCATGTTGCCCGTGGAGGACATCGACACTTCCGAGGCCGCGCGCGCCAGGCCGAAGTCGGTGACCTTCGCGGGTCCATCGGTGGGAACGAGAATGTTCTCGGGCTTGATGTCGCGGTGAATGACGCCCATGCGGTGCGCGGCGCGCAGCGCTTCGAGGATGTTGGTGGTGTAGCGCAGCGCCTGCGGGATGGTGAAGGCGCCCTGTGCGGCGAGCAGGGCGCGCAGATTCGTCCCGTCGATCAGCTCCAAGACGAGGAAGCCCTGCCCGGCGACGACGCCCTGGTCGAAGACGGAGACGACGCCCGGGTGAACGATGCGGGCGGCGGCGCGCGCCTCGCGCCGGAAGCGTTCGACAAACGCCTCAGATTCTGCCAGGTGCGGGTGCATGACTTTGAGCGCAACGGGGCGCTCGAGGCGCTCGTCCTGGGCGATATACACGGTGGCCATGCCGCCTCGGGCCAGCCTGCGCGTGACACGGTAGCGCTCGTCGACCAGCACTCCAATCAGCGGGTCGGTTTGGTCGTATGTTTTCTCGTCGCTCACCTGGTCGATTCTATGGGAGTTTTTGGCAAATCATAGGAGGTGCGGGCGTCGGTGCGGCGCTGTCATGGGGTAGTGTTGCGCTCATGACACATGCTGACATCACCCTGTTGTCCATCGAGGACGTGTGCCGTCTGCTCGGCATTGAAGAGCGTCGCCTCAAGCAGCTGATCCGCGATCGAGTCCTCATTGATGGGCGCGACGCGAGCGGCACGCGCGGTGTCCCTCAGGAGCTCCTCGTCAAGGGGGCGAACGGGTGGGAGCCGCTGCCCTTCCTGCAGGGTACGCTCACGTTGCTCGCCGATGACGGCTTCACGCCCGAGGAGTCGCTGTCGTGGCTGTACGAGGTCCAGGATGAGCTCGGCGAGCGCCCGATCGACGCGCTGACCTCGGGGCGTCACCACCGGGTCAATCGCATCGCTTCGACGCTGGCGTTCTGAGAGTCCTCGCCCCGGTGTCTAGGCGCGCCGGGCGGTGAGGATGTCGCAGAGTTCACGCAGCATGGAGGCTGCGTCGGCGTCGACGTGTGAGGCGTTGAGCGCGCGGTGTCCCTCTTCGACCAGGCGTGCGATCTCTGCTTCGTGGGCGGCGCGCCCGTTGCGCTCGACGATCGCCGTGGCCCTCGCGATCTGCTCGGCCGAGGCCTCGGCTACCCCGAGCACCTCGGTGAGGGCTGTGCGCTCAGCGGGGGAGGAGGCCGCCCACGTGAGGGCGAGCAGGACAGTGCGCTTGCCCTCGCGCAGGTCGTCTCCGGCGGGCTTGCCGGTCACAGCGGGATCTCCGAAGACACCCAGGTCGTCATCGCGCAGCTGGAAGGCCAGGCCCCAGGGGGTCAGGATCGTCTCCAGGACCTCGATCAGTGGGAGAGCCTGCGCGAGCGAGGGAGCCCCGCAGATAGCACCCAGAACGCCGGGGTGGACCACCGAGTAGTGAGCGGACTTGTGGAGGGCGACCTCCAGGGCGGCGTCTGCACTGAGCGCGTCGGCGCGCTGGGGGTCCAGCGGGTGCTGTTCGGCCAGGATGTCGAGATACTGGCCCAGGGCCACCTCGGCGTGCATGTCGGCGAAACGCTGGGTGAACGTCTGGACGCAGTCGGCGCGCAGCTCCAGAGCCTGCTCATCGGCCTGCGCCGTTGCCGCAGAGAAAAGGAAATCACCCACGAGGATGGCGGCATTGAGACCAAAGGCGCTCGATGACCCGATCCAGCCCGCGTCGCTGTGACGCGTCGCCAGGGCGCGGTGAGGGGTGGGCTGTCCGCGGCGCTCGTCCGCGTGGTCAATGATGTCGTCGTGGACCAGGGCGCTGGCCTGGTAGAGCTCGAGCGCCGCGGCCAGGTGGGGCACGGAGGCGTCCGCGAGTGGCTTGCCGGAGGCCAAAGCCCATCCGACGTGCGCCATGAGGGCCCGGAAACGCTTGCCTCCCGCGGCCGAGGCCAACACGGCCTCGGCGAAATTCGACGATCGCGTATTCGCGCCCGCGCGCGTCAGGAGGCGGGCCAGGGCGGCGGCCGTCGCCTCGTCGATGTGGGGACGCAGCACGGAGAAACTCTCGCTCAGACTCATAGGGTCACTCTAACGGACCCTGCCAGCGCCGTGGGCGGCGAAGGCGGGGAAGATTCACACCTACCGTCAGGAAAACTACCGGGCGAGGCACTAGACTGGCGATGGTATGCCGATTTGCGATCGGCTGAGTTTTGCATACCCATCAATGAAAGGGACCCGAGTGAGTGCATCGCGCGCTTCGGCACAGGACTCCGCGACGAGTGAGGATATCGCGGAGGTGAAGGCCCCCGCTAAGAAGGCGACGCGCGCCAAGAAGGCCACGACGTCTGTGAAGGCTGAGGCTGCCGCGGGTACTGAGGAGAAAGCGGCCAAGAAGCCCGCTGCCAAGAAGACCACGAAGAAGGCTGCTCCCAAGAAAGCGACGAAGAAGGCTGCCGAGGCCGGCGAGGAGAAGGCGACGAAGAAGCCCGCCGCCAAGAAGGCGCGCGGCCGCAAGAAGAAGGACGCCGAGGTCGTCGAGGAGATCACCGAGGAACTCGAGGTCACGGAAGACGAGGACTTCGACCCTACGGGCGACGACCTCGAGGATCCCGAGCTGGTGGCCGACACCGAGGACGAGGATGTAGCCGAGGAGGAGGCTGAGGAAGAAGATCCCAAGGCCTCTGAGGGCGCCGCTCTGCGCGAGCGTACGAACGCTGGTATCCACGTCAAGGGCGGCTTCGTCGTCTCCGACTCTGACGAGACCGACGAGCCTGTCCAGCAGGTGACTGTCGCAGGCGCGACCGCCGACCCCGTCAAGGACTACCTCAAGCAGATCGGCAAGGTGTCCCTGCTCAACGCTGAGCAGGAAGTCGACCTTGCCCGCCGCATTGAGGCCGGTCTGTACGCCGAGTACAAGCTCAAGAACCAGGCCGACGAGATGACCAGCCGCGAGCGTCGCGAGCTGCACTTCCTCGCCCAGGACGGTCAGCAGGCCAAGAACCACCTGCTCGAGGCCAACCTGCGTCTGGTCGTGTCGCTGGCCAAGCGCTACACCGGCCGCGGCATGCAGTTCCTGGACCTCATCCAGGAAGGCAACCTTGGTCTTATCCGCGCGGTCGAAAAGTTCGACTACACGAAGGGCTACAAGTTCTCGACCTACGCGACGTGGTGGATCCGTCAGGCGATCACCCGAGCGATGGCCGACCAGGCCCGCACGATCCGTATCCCGGTGCACATGGTCGAGGTCATCAACAAGCTTGCGCGCGTTCAGCGCCAGATGCTCCAGGACCTGGGCCGCGAGCCCACGCCGGAGGAGCTGGCCAAGGAACTGGACATGACCGCCGAGAAGGTCGTCGAGGTCCAGAAGTACGGCCGCGAGCCCATCTCGCTGCACACGCCGCTGGGTGAGGACGGCGACTCCGAGTTCGGCGACCTCATTGAGGACTCTGAGGCCATTGTGCCCGCCGACGCCGTGTCCTTCACGCTCCTGCAGGAACAGCTCCACCACGTCCTGGACACGCTCTCCGAGCGTGAGGCCGGCGTCGTGTCGATGCGCTTCGGCCTGGGCGATGGCCAGCCCAAGACCCTCGACGAGATCGGCAAGGTCTACGGCGTCACGCGCGAGCGCATCCGCCAGATCGAGTCCAAGACGATGTCGAAGCTGCGCCACCCCTCGCGTTCGCAGGTGCTGCGCGACTACCTCGACTGACGCATAGTTAGTCCGTCATGGGGGCCAGGAACACGCGTTCCTGGCCCCCATGACAACATCGTCACAATGCGGTCAGCTTCGGGTGGCAGTGTCGCTTGTTGAGGGGTGTGTGAGGCAGGATGAAGACATGCTTGAGGGTACGTTGATTCTCGTTGTGACTGTCGTCCTGGTTATCGTCGTCGCGGGTGGCGTTGTGGCGGCACTCGCGCTGTCTCGGCGCAGCGCCGACGACTGGAAGGGCGTCATCAAGCGTGAGCGTGAAGAGATCACGCAGGAGGTGCGTACCCACTCCCTGCCCAAGCGAGCGGCTGGGTCTGGCGACGGTCCCGTCGTTCCGCGAACCTCCTCACTCGATGCGCTGCTGCAAGGTGCCGATTCGACGAGCGCCTATTTTGACGCTGATCGCCTGCCTGGCATCGACCGCCTCGAAAACGTCACCGGTCGCGTGAGTGGCCGATTTGATCGTGGCGGCAAGGGCGGTCAGGGTGGCACGGGAACTAAGGGCTCACAGGGGCACTAACGTGTCGTGACGGGACTCGCGCTTTCATCCAGATGCGTCCATGGGGGATAATGGCCCCATGGACGCATTTGTTTCATTCCTTCAAACACCGTGGGCCGTTGTCGTCGCCCTGGTGCTTGCGGTGCTCATCGGCCTCGTTATCCGCGTGGCCGTCAGCTCCAAGCGCCGTTCCGCCGACGACCTGCGCCCCGCGGACCAGCCCCAGGTGCCCGTTGCCGAGGAGAGCCCAGCGCCGAGTGATGGCGCCCAGGACAGCCCCGAGCAGCCGCGCGCCGGCCCCGAGGCCGTCGAAGAACCAGCCGTCGAGGTTGAGCCGACTGTAGAGGCCGCTCCCTCCGTCGAACGCCCCGAACCCGTGCGCGGGCGCATGGAGCGCCTGCGCGAACGGCTCGCCTCCTCCGGCGCGCTGGGCCGCGCCATCCTCGGAGTCCTCAGCCGCGGCCAGCTGAGCGCCGCCGACTGGGAAGAGATCGAAGAATCCCTCCTCATTGCGGACCTTGGCCTGGAGGCCACCGACTCCCTCATGGAGGCGCTCAAGCGCCGGGTCGCCGTCGAGTCCACGACCGACGAGGCCCGTATCCGCGAGATCCTGCGCGAGGAACTCCTTGCCCTTGTCGGCCCCGACATGGACCGCTCCCTGGACCTGAGCCGCCCCGAGGTGGATGGCACGGCCAAGCCCGCCGTCGTCCTCATGGTCGGCGTGAATGGCACCGGCAAGACCACCACGGTCGGTAAGCTCGCCCGCATCCTCGTTGCGGAGGACAAGTCCGTCCTCCTGGGAGCCGCCGACACCTTCCGCGCCGCAGCCGCGGACCAGCTGGCCACGTGGGGCGAGCGCGTGGGCGTCGACGTCGTGCGAAGCGACCGCGAGGGCGCAGACCCGGCCTCCGTTGCCTTCGAGGCTGTGCGCGAGGGTATCTCTCGCGACGTGGACGTCGTCCTCGTCGACACCGCCGGCCGACTCCAGAACAAGTCCACCCTCATGGACGAGCTCGGCAAGATCAAGCGCGTCATGGAAAAGCAGGCCCCCGTGTCCGAGGTGCTCCTGGTGCTGGACGCCACCACCGGCCAGAACGGCATGAAGCAGGCGGAGGTGTTCGCTCAGGCGACCGGCGTGACCGGCATCGTGCTGACCAAGCTGGACGGATCCGCCAAGGGCGGAATCGTCGTGTCGGTCCAGCGTGCGCTTGGCGTGCCCGTGAAGTTCGTCGGCCTGGGCGAAGGCGCGGATGATCTGGCCCCCTTCGACCCGCAGGGCTTCGTCGATGCGATCGTGGGTCGCGCCTAAACCCCCAATCCACGTCAGCTCCTCGGCCCCGGTCAGTCATACGACCGGGGCCGAGGTGCGCTAATCTGAGCTAGTACTGTAGCCATCTTGGGAGAACACACGTGTTTGGAAACCTGTCAGATCGCCTGACCCAATCCTTCCGCAACCTGCGCAGCCGCGGGGTCCTGACCGAGTCGGACGTCGACCAGGCGATTTCCGATATTCGCCGGGCGCTCATCGAGGCGGATGTCGCCCTCCCCGTCGTTCGTCAATTCACCTCCCAGGTGCGTGAGAAGGCCTACGGTGCGGCGCGCTCCAAGGCCCTCAACCCCGGCCAGCAGGTCGTCTCTATCGTTCACGACGAGCTCGTCGAGATTCTGGGCGGCGCCACCCGTGAGCTGACCTTCGCTCAGTCCGGCCCGACCGTCTTCATGCTGGCCGGCCTCCAGGGCGCCGGTAAGACGACGCTGGCCGGAAAGCTCGGCAAGTGGCTACGCGAGGAAGGCAAGACCGTCCTCCTCGTGGCCTCCGACCTCCAGCGCCCCAACGCCGTCCAGCAGCTCCAGGTCGTCGGCGAGCGCGCCGGCGTCAAGGTGTGGGCCCCCGAGCCGGGTAACGGCGTGGGTAACCCCGTCGAGGTTGCGCGCTCCGGCGTCGAATTCGCCCGCCAGAGCGGCATCAACGTTGTCATTGTCGATACCGCCGGCCGCCTGGGTGTCGACCAGGAGATGATGAACCAGGCGATCGCGATCCGCGATGCCGTGAGCCCCCACGAGATCATGTTCGTCCTGGACGCGATGGTGGGCCAGGACGCGGTTTCCACGTCCACCGCGTTCCGCGACGGCGTGGGCTTCACGGGTGTCGTCCTGTCCAAGCTGGACGGCGATGCCCGCGGCGGTGCGGCGCTGTCCGTGCGCGGCGTGACCGGCGCGCCCATCCTGTTTGCTTCCACGGGCGAGGGCCTGGAGGACTTCGAGCGCTTCCACCCGGACCGTATGGCCGGTCGCATCCTCGACATGGGCGACATCCTGACGCTCATCGAGCAGGCCGAAAAGAAGATGGACGCAGAGGAGGCCGAAAAGGTCGCCTCCAAGGCGCTCGCCGGCCAGCTGACCCTCGGCGATTTCCTGAGCCAGCTTCAGCAGATCAAGAAGCTGGGCTCCATGAAGAAGATGCTCGGCATGATCCCGGGCGCGGCCCAGCTGCGCGACCAGATCGAGAACTTCGACGAACGCGAGGTGGATCGCGTCGAGGCCATCGTCCGTTCGATGACCCCCGCCGAGCGTGAGGACGTGTCCATCCTCAACGGCTCGCGCCGCGCGCGTATCGCCCGCGGCTCTGGCACGACCGTCACCGAGGTCAACCAGCTTGTCCAGCGCTTCGAGGCGGCCCGCGAAATGATGGGCCAGATGGGTCAGATGGGCGGGGGAGTGCCCGGCATGGGCGCCCTGCCCGGTCGCGGCGGCAAGGCCAAGCAGAAGGCCAACGCCCGCAAGGCGCAGGCGCAGCGCGCTCGCGTGAAGAAGAAGGCCCGCTCTGGCAACCCCGCTAAGCGTCGCCAGCAGGAGCTCGAGGCCATGCTGCCCCCGTCGGAGCGCAGCGCCCCGCAGGGCTCGTCTTTCGGAGCTCCGACCGAGGCCCCCGCTCCGCGTCCGACGATCGACGATCTGCCGGACGACGTCAAGCGCATGCTCGGCCAGCTCTGAGCCATGCTCGTCACCGGCGTCGGCCTGTGGGCCGAGGATGCGTGCGCGCGCCCTGAGTGGGTCACTGGCACGTGGTCTGTCACCGACGGGCGCATACGCCGCGTCGGCGACGATCAGCGCGAGCGCGCGCAGCACGTCGGATTCATCGTCCCGGGCATGGCTGACGCCCACTGTCATATCGGCTACTCCGACGACGGGTCTGTCTCGCCCGAGGAGATGGTGAGCCAGGCGGGTGCAACGCTTGCCAGTGGCGTGACGCTCGTGCGCGACTGCGGCGTGCCCGTCGACAACTCCGGCGTGCGTGATCTGGTCGGCCCGCGGCTCATCCGTTGCGGCCGCCACGTCGCGCGCCCCAAGCGTTACATGCGCGGCCTGCCGCTCGATGTCGAGGATCAGCGCGAGCTGCCCGGCGTTCTGGTGGACATGGCGCGCGGCTCGGATGGCTGGGTGAAGATCGTCGGCGACTGGATCGACCGCTCGGGCGGAGCCGATTCCGACCTGATGCCCCTGTGGGAGCCCGCGGTTCTGCGCGATGCGGTCGCCGCCGTTCACGAGGCCGGGGCGCGGATCGCGGTCCATGCTTTCTCTCACCGTGTCATCGACTCACTCATCGAGGCCGGGGTCGACGACATCGAGCACGGCAGCGGCATCGACGCGGACCAGGCCAGCGAGATCGCCGCCCGTGGAATCGCTGTGACGCCGACCCTGCGTCAGGTGGAGCTCTTCCGCCACTTCGCCGCGCAGGCGGGCACCAAGTACCCCGTGTATGCGGCCACGATGCAGGCCATGTACGACAATCGGCGCGAGCACTTCCAGATGCTGCTTGACGCCGATGTCCTGCTGCTGCAGGGCACCGACTCGGGCGGCTATCAGGAGCACGGCTCCATCGCGGGCGAACTGGACCTGTGGGCGCGCTGGGGTGCATCCGCTCGGACCATCATCGACGCCTCCACCTGGGTCACCCAGCTCTACCTGGGCCGCCCCGGCCTCGTCGAGGCGGGCCCGGCGGACCTGCTGATCCTCGATGAGGATCCGCGCACCGACCCCCTGGCCATGGCGCGTCCCCGCGCGGTCTACGTCGGCGGAACGCTCGCGTGGGAGCGCGCCTAACCGGCAGCTCCCGGACGTGATTGATCTAACCGTGCTGCGCCGCCGGGCTCGGAGTTCCCATGTGGGAAATTGCGCCAAATTGTGGCATAATCGCTAGCTGTACCCGGCGGTTCGTAGACCCTCTCACTGCGGATCGTCGTGTCCCGGTCCGATGCGACCCCTGTGTTTCCCACCTTGGGACGCAAAGGTCCACACCAATTCTGAAATGGAGAGACCACTCAAGTGGCAGTTCGAATTCGCCTGAAGCGCGTGGGTAAGATCCACGCCGCCCAGTACCGTGTTGTCGTCGTCGATTCGCGCAAGAAGCGTGACGGCCGCGTCATCGAAGAGGTCGGCTACTACGATCCTCAGCCCGACCCGTCGGTCATTCGTATCGACTCTGAGCGCGCCCAGTACTGGCTCGGCGTTGGCGCTCAGCCCTCCGACCAGGTCCGCAACCTGCTGGTCCTGACCGGTGACATCGCCAAGTTCAACGGCAAGGCCGACGCGGTTTCCCGCGTCATCGTCTCCGAGGCCGACAAGGCCGCCCAGGCCGAGCAGGCCATCAAGGACGCCGAGGCTGCGGCCGAGAAGTCCAAGGCTGCTGCCTCCGCCAAGAAGGCCGAGGAAGAGGCTGCTGCTGCCGCAGCTGCCGCCGAGGCCGAGCAGGCTTCTGACGAAGCCGCTGGAGAGGATGCCTGAGCATGCTCGCCGACGCGCTGGAGCACCTGGTCAGCGGCATCGTTGACCACCCCGAAGATGTCGAGGTGACCCCTCGTTCGATGCGACGCGGTCAGCTTCTTGAGGTTCGCGTGAACCCCGAGGATCTGGGTCGCGTGATCGGACGCGGCGGTCGGACGGCTCGCGCTCTGCGCACCGTCATGGGTGCGCTGTCTACGCGCGGCACCGTTCGAGTCGACGTCGTCGACACGGATCGCGAGTAAGACTCGCACACGTCACGAAGGGGTCCGGCATTGCCGGGCCCCTTCGTTGTATCCTTCGGGAAGATTCCCCGTTTATGGTGAGGAGAACCCATGCAGCTCACAGCCGCTATCGTCGGCCCCGCTCACGGCCTGTGCGGCGAGGTCATTCTCGACGTTCGCAGCGACGATCCTGAGGTGTTGGCCCCCGGGGCATCCCTGGAGATCGCGGGCCGCGGCGCCGCCCTGACCGTGCGAAGCGTGCGCGTCCACAAGGACCGCGTCCTGGCCTCCTTCGAGGAATGTGCCTCCCGCGAGGACGCCGAGGCGCTACGCGGAGCTCGACTCCTCGTCGAGGAACACGAGGAAGAAGACGCGTGGTACCCCCACCAGCTCAAGGGCCTTTCGGCGCGCACGCCGGGCGGAGAGGACCTGGGGACGGTCACCGGCCTGACCCCCGGAGCCGCGCAGGACCTGCTGCTCGTCAAGACGCCCGCAGGTACCGTCATGGTTCCTTTCGTCACCCAGCTCGTGCCCACCGTCGACGTCGAGGGCGGCGTCGTCATCATCGACGCACCTCCCGGCCTGTTTGACGACCAGGCGGTCTCGGAGCGGGACGGCAAGTAGCGTGCGCTTCGACCTGATCTCCATTTTCCCCGAGTACTTCGCGCCCCTGACCCTGTCCCTCATGGGCAAGGCCGAGGATGCTGGCCTCGTGTCCCTCGCATCGCACGACCTACGCGAGTGGGCGAGTGGCAAACACCGCAGCGTCGACGACACGCCCTACGGCGGCGGCGCCGGCATGGTGATGCGCGCCGACGTGTGGGCGCGCGCCCTCGACGAGGTCCTGGCGACCTCCCTTGGGGCCGATGCCGCGCAGGAAGCCCCGGCCTCGTCCCGTCGTGTCCTCGCGATCCCCACACCCTCGGGCACCCCGCTCATCCAGGGCCTCGTCGAGGACCTGGCTCACGCCGATCAGATCGTCGTGGCCTGCGGGCGCTACGAGGGCATCGACGCGCGCGTCGCCGACCACTACCGCAGCGCAGGCGTGGAGGTGCTGGAGTTCTCCATCGGCGACTACGTGCTCAACGGCGGCGAGGTCGCCGCGATGGTGTTGACCGAGGCCGTGGCTCGTCTGCTCGATGGCTTCATGGGCAACCCGGACTCCCTGGTTGAGGAGTCGCACTCGGGCGCGGGCTTGCTCGAATACCCCGTGTTCACCAAGCCGCGCGAGTTTCGCTCCCTCGAGGTTCCCGAGGTGCTGCTGGGCGGCAACCACGCGGCCATCGAGCGGTGGCGGCGCGACCGCGCGATCGAAAAGACCGTGGCGGTACGCCCGGACCTCGCCCTCTCGCTCGATGCGGCCTCGCTCAGCGGCCCCGATCGCGCGACGTTGGCCTCCTGCGGTGTCGCTTACCCGCGAGCGGGCGCGGCGGAGCGGCTCGAGGTGCGACTGGCTCAGCTTGAGGACACCGTCGCGGTCAGCGAGCTTGCCGCGCGCACGTTCCCGGACGCCTGCCCCGCGAACCTGCCCCAGGACGCCATCGAGGAACACATCGCCACGCAGCTGAGCGCGGACGTGTTTGACGCTCTTATTTCCGATCCCGAGCGCCACCGTCTCTTCGTTGCCGAGGTCTGGGGTGGCCTCGTCGGATACGTGCTCACCCACATCGGATCCGAAGCGCTTCCGGCCGATCTCGTGCGTCCCGGACGCGTCGAGGAGGGCAGCGCCTACCTGTCCAAGTGCTACGTGGATGCGGCGTGGCGGGGCAGCGGCATCGCCGACGTCCTCCTCGAGCGCGCCGTCGCGGACGCCGAGCAGGCGGGCCACCGCGCGATCGTGCTGGGAACCAACCGCGGCAATAAGGGGGCGCAGGCCTTCTACAAGAGGCATGGCTTCCGCAAGCGCTCGACGCGAACCTTCGACGTCGGGGGAGTGATCAACTACGACGTCGTCATGGTGCGTGATCTCACGACGCCGGTCGAGTAAACGCTCGCCTCACAGGGCGCAACTGTGGGACAATAACCCAGGATTGTGCGCGGTTCATCCTGCCGCAGGGGGACACCGAGGCGCACGATCAAACGAACGAATGAGCGGGATCACCCCGCCCAACCAGGCGCTTCCGACCTGCGGCAGATGCGTCAAGGAGAAAAAATGCAGAAGCTGGACGCCGTTGACGCGCCTTCGCTGCGCGATGACATCCCGCCGTTCCGCGCGGGCGACACCCTCAAGGTGCACGTCAAGGTTATCGAAGGCAACCGCTCCCGTATCCAGGTCTTCCAGGGTGTCGTGATCGCTCGTCGCGGTCACGGCGTGTCCGCCACGTTCACCATCCGTAAGGTTTCCTTCGGCGTGGGCGTTGAGCGTACCTTCCCGGTTCACGCCCCCACGATCGACCACATCGAGGTCGTCACCAAGGGCGACGTGCGCCGCGCCAAGCTCTACTACCTGCGTGAGCGTCACGGCAAGGCCGCCAAGATCAAGGAGCACCGCTCCGGCAAGGCCGAGTGAGGCCAGCCGGGCCACGCGCCTTGGCATTTTTCACGGAAAGGCCCGACACCGCGCGCCGGTGTCGGGCCTCGCCGTATCCTTGGATGGTTACACAGACATGAAGGAGAGTGCATGACCTCGACTGCTAGCCCCTCGCTCGGACCGGTGCATGCGCCTTCGCTACGGGATCGCGAGCGCGCTGAGGCGCGAGCCCGGCGCAACCCCTGGGTGTGGCTGCGCGAGATCATCGTCATTATCATCGTCGCGCTTTTGATCTCCTCGCTGCTGCGCGCCTTTGTCGTGCAGGTCTTCTGGATCCCCTCGCCGTCGATGCGCAACACCCTGGTGGAGGATGACCGTATCGCTGTCTCGCGTATCGACGCGCTGCGCTCCAACGTTCACCGCGGCGACGTCGTCGTCTTCGACGACACGCTCGGATGGCTTGGAAGCACCGATGTTGCCACCCCGTCGATCGCGCGCAAGATCGGCGAGTTCACCGGCTTCGTGCCCGGCGGTACAGAACAGACGCTCGTCAAGCGCGTCATCGGCGTGGGCGGCGACCACGTGACCTGCGAGAGCTCGTCCGGCAAGGTGAGCGTCAACGGGGTTGAGATCGACGAGCCCTACGTCGCCGACGGCCAGGTGCCCTGCGGCGAGCGCATCTTCGACGTGACTGTCCCCGAGGGCTACCTGTGGGTGATGGGCGATAATCGCTCGAACTCTGCTGACTCTCGCTACCACATGGGGGAGGGCCAGTCGCCCTTCGTCCCCGTTTCCTCCGTGGTGGGCACCGTTCAGGCCGTCATCTGGCCGACGTCTCACTGGAGCACGAACGTGGGGCACCCCGAGGTCTTTTCCTCCGTTCCCAATCCCTCATGACCACCGCGTCGCGCGAGCTTGAGCGCTCGCTTGCCTCTGACTGGGGCATTGTTGCTGGCATGGACGAGGTTGGGCGCGGCGCGCTGGCCGGCCCCGTTGCCGTCGGCGTCGCCCTGATCGGCGTGCACGCCGGACCCGTGCCTGAGGGGCTGACCGACTCCAAGGCGCTCACCCCGCGCCGTCGAGACGCTCTCGTCGAGCCTATTCAGTCCTGGGTCCAAGACTGTGCCGTCGGATACGCCTCGCCTCAGGAGATCGATCGGTGGGGGATCATTGTCGCGCTGCGCCTTGCTGGGCGCCGAGCCCTCGCCGACGTCGCGAGCCGAGGCCTCGTCCCCGGTGGTGTCCTCTTGGACGGCTCCCATGACTGGCTGTCCGAACCCGATGACCTGTTCGGGGCAATCGACGGACCTGAGGATCCGTTCGGCGTGGAGCTTCCGGTCCACATGCAGGTCAAGGCCGACCTGTCCTGCGCCGTCGTTGCCGCTGCCTCAGTCCTGGCTAAGGTCGCGCGTGACCGTCTCATGACCGACGCCGACGACCCGGGGTACGGATGGGCTTCCAACAAGGGCTACGGGTCGGCTGCGCACGCTCGGGCCATCGCTGAGCTGGGTGTTTGCGACTTTCATCGCCGTTCCTGGAAGATGCCGACGAAGCCCACAAAGTAGGGCGCGCCGGGGTGGCAGGGTGACCCCGGGGAGGTTCCCCGGCATGATGGGGTGCGTGAGCGAAGAAATCGAAGGTTACGAAAACAAGCTCGAGCTGGAGCTTTTCAAGGAATACCGCGACGTCATTGGCCTGTTTAAGTTCGTCGTGGAAACCGAGAGGCGTTTCTACCTGTGCAACCACGTCGACGTCCAGGCGCGCCCGTTCGGCGGCGACGTCTTTTTCGAGCTCACGCTCACTGACGCGTGGGTGTGGGACATCTACCGCTCGTCGCGCTTCGTGCGTTCGGTGCGGGTCATCACCTATAAGGACGTGAACGTCGAGGAGCTGTCCAAGCCGGAGCTCGACATCCCCTAAGTGTTGCGTATCCACAGGCCCCTCGTCGTGTCGCGGCGTATCCACAGGGTCTTCCGCGTGCCGCTCCCTATCCACAGGGGGCGGTTTTCGCGTTGAACGGGCAGGACGCGCGGGCGCACTGTGGTCGTGGAGGTGAGCTGACATGGATTGCTCAACACGACCCGACCGGCGGGTCCTGGGCGCGGCAGGGGAGTATACCGCGCGCCTGATCATTCAAGAGGCGGGCCTGCATGTCCTCGAACGAAACTGGCGCGACGGTAGGCGCGGAGAACTCGACATTATCGCGCGCGACGACACGGACCCGGCGCGGCCGTACACCGTCGTCGTCGAGGTGCGCACTCGGGTGGGACGAGCGCGCGGTAGCGCGCTGGCCTCGGTTGATCCGCGGAAGGTCGCTCGGTTGCGCGCGCTCACGGGTGCATGGTGTCGGCAACGAGGCCGGCTCGGGTCTCGGGTTCGCATCGACGTCGTGGCCCTGACGCTGGATGCGCAGGCGCTGCGTGCCTGGCCCGATCTGGCCGACGCGGACGTGGACCTGCGGAGCCTGGGTGCCCAGGCACTGTGGCTGCGAGGCGTGCAATGAGCGGGCCGGGTCTTGCACGTACGTATTCGATGAGCGTTGTCGGCATCGAGGGGCATCTGGTTGACGTCGAGACCTACGCCGGAGCGGGGTTGGTCGCCTTCACACTGGTTGGCCTGCTGGATACGTCGGTGCGCGAGGCCCGCGACCGCGTGCGTGCAGCCTTCGAGTCCTGCGGGCTGGACGTGCTGGATCAGCGCATCACGGTCAACCTGTCGCCCGCCGGCATCCCGAAGTCGGGTTCCGCGTTCGATCTGGCCATCGCCTCGTCGATTGCGCTGGCTACTGGCCTGGTGATGCCGCGCGCCTTCGAGGACAGCGTGATCGTCGGCGAGCTTGCCCTGGATGGGAGCATCCAACCCGTGCGCGGAGTGCTGCCCGCCGTACTCGCCGCGCGCTCGCAGGGCGTGCGCCGCGTCATCGTTCCTGCGGCCTGCGCCCGTGAGGCTGCGCTGGTCTCTGGTATCGAGGTCGTCGCTTTCGCCCACCTGGCCGACCTGATCGCCTGGGGCGGGGGAGAGGCAATCAAAGCGCCCTTCCACGGTCGGCTCGGCGTGCGCGACGTGTGCAGCGTCGTGGAGGCCCAGCCCCTGCTCGACATGGCCGACGTGCGCGGCCAACCCGAGGCCGTCGCCGCGATGGAGGTGGCCGCCGCCGGCGGACACCACGTCTTCCTGCTGGGGGAACCGGGTTCCGGCAAGACCATGCTCGCCTCGCGCCTGCCCACGATCCTGCCCGACCTGGACCCCGACACTGCCCTGGTCACGACGTCCCTCCATTCGGTCGCCGGCCTCGTGCCGACCGGGACGGCCCTCGTGCGGCGCCCTCCCTTCCAAGCGCCACACCACAGCGTGACCATGGCGGCGCTGATCGGCGGTGGTTCGCGCACGCTCACTCCTGGTGCAGCGTCGCTCGCGCACGGGGGCATCCTCTTCCTCGATGAGGCCGCCGAGTTCGCGCCCTCCGTCCTGGACTCACTGCGCGAACCCCTCGAATCCGGCGTCGTCAACCTGCACCGCTCGGGGATCCACGCGCGCTACCCGGCCGCCTTCCAGCTGATCATGGCCTCCAACCCGTGCCCGTGCGGGGGCAGGCGCGGAGGACGACGCTGCACCTGCTCTTCTCTTGCGAGGAGACGCTACATGGCGCGCCTGTCCGGGCCGCTGCTGGACCGGATGGACATTCGGATCGACGTGCACACGCCGACTCGGGCGGACATGGCGGCCTCCGGCGCGTCCGATTCGGCGACGATCCGCGAGCGGGTGTGCGCGGCCCGAGAGCGCAGCCGCCACCGCCTGGCGGGCACGCCCTGGACGTGCAACGCACAGCTGCCCGGGGCGTGGATCAGACGCCACTCCGGAATCGACGCCGAGCTGGTGGCCCAGCTGGACCGGCTCGTCGACGCCGGTGCCTCGTCGATGCGCGGGGTTGACCGAATGCTGCGCCTGGCGTGGACCCTGGCTGATCTGGATGGGACACCGACACCTACTTTCGACCACATCGTTGCAGCTCAGCAGCTGCGGAATGGACACGATCATGACAACTGACGAGTCAGTATGGGAGGGGGCCTGGTGGTCTGCCGTCGCCGAACCGGCGGACCCGGCAGCGCGCGTCGTACGTACCGTGCTCGGGGACCGGGCCGGGCGCGAGTGGCTGCAAGCCCCGTGGTCGGGGGTACCGGCCGCGTTGGGCTCGTCCACGACCGCGGATTGGCCCAAGCAGTGGAATCGGTGGCGCGAGCGCGCCCTCGAGGCAGACCCCTCGCGCGACCTAGCGCGCGTCGAACGCGCGGGCGGCGGCTTTGTGATGCGGTCGGATCCGCGCTGGCCCGCGCAGCTGGAGTGCCTGGGGGAGGACGAACCCCTGGGCCTGTGGTTCCTGGGCTCCTTGCCCGAGTCCCCCGCGTGCTCGGGATACGTGTCTATCGTCGGAGCCCGGGCGTCGACCAGTGCGGGTGGACGCTGCGCGCGCAACATGGCCTACCAGCTGGCGCGCGCGGGATACGGCGTCGTGTCGGGTGGAGCCATCGGCATCGACATTGAGGCGCACCGGGGAGCCATGGCGGGCGACGGAGCCACCGTGTGCGTGTTGGCCGGCGGCGTTCTCAACCCCTACCCTGCGTGCCACACTGAGGACTTTCGCCAGATGGTGGCGGGCCGCGGCGTGCTCATCTCTGAGGTGGCGCCCACTGCCCGACCCGCCAAGTGGCGCTTCCTCACCCGCAACCGGCTCATCGCCGCGTGGAGCGCGGCCACCATTGTCGTCGAGGCCGGGGCTCGCTCCGGCGCCCTGGCGACGGCCAGGTGGGCCATGAGCTGCGGGCGTGAGCTGGGCGCGGTGCCGGGAGCGATCGACGCTCCGATGGCGGTGGGATGCCTCGAGCTGGCTCGCAACGGTGCGACGATCATCCGCGACGGGCGCGACGCGGCCGAGCTCGCCGGGCCCATCGAGGCAGACTCCTCCTCAACCCTCTTTGGTATGCCGGTCGAAGAAGATCAGGGGATCGATGCGCTGGCACCTGTCGCGCGCCGAGTCTTCGAAGCGCTGCCGCGCAGCGCGAGCGCCACCGTGGCCTCAATCTGCGTGTCCGCGGGCCTTGGGAGGCAGGAGGTGAACCGCGCCCTCATGGACCTGTCGGTCGCCGGTCTCGTCACCTCCTCGACGCGCGGGTGGGCACGCAAGCACAGGGGGTAGACCGTAGGATGAGCGCATGAGTGAGTGTGTGGGGGAGCAGTGGGGTGAGTACCTGCGTCTGAGCCGACGGATGAGCGAGCACACCGTGGACGCTTACCTGGGGGACCTGCGCGCGCTCCTGGAATATCTGGGCCTGGGGTGGGATGTCCTACCCGGCGAGCTCGGCGGCGCCCTCACCCAGCGCCGCATCCGTTCCTGGCTGGCGGACACGTTGGCGCGCGGGGGTGCCCGCTCGACGATCGCGCGCCACACTGCCGCCATTCGCAACTTCACCGCCTGGGCGGTGCGCGAGGAAATCTTGGCCTCCGACCCGGCCGCCACCCTCACGAGCCCCCGCGCGGACCAGCGCCTGCCCACGCCCCTGGACGAGTCTGACGCGCGCGCCCTCGTGAACCTCGCCCGCGCCGAGGCCCTTGACGGAAGCCCCTCGCAGATGCGCACGTGGGCGATCCTCGAGCTGACCTACGCCTGCGGTCTGCGCGTCTCCGAGGTCTGCGCCCTCGACGTGTCCTCCCTCAACCGCGAGGCTCTGACCGTGCGCGTTCTCGGCAAGGGCAACAAGGAACGTGTCGTTCCCTATGGCCCGCCGGCGCAGGAGGCTCTCGACCACTGGCTCGTGCGAGGCCGTCCCCAGCTTGCCGGAGACGCCAGCGGCAGCGCGCTCTTCCTCGGGGATCGAGGCGGGCGCATCGACCCGCGCGTCGTGCGGTCCATGGTTCATAAGATGGCCGCGAAGGCCGGCGTCCATGACATTGCGCCCCACGGCTTGCGCCACTCGACGGCCACGCACCTACTCCAGGGCGGAGCCGACCTGCGTGCCGTCCAGGAGATGCTGGGCCACGCCTCGCTTGCCACGACGCAGCGTTACACCCACGTGGATACCGCCAGGCTCAGCGCCATCTACCAGCGCGCCCACCCTCGCGCCTGACGTGCCTGACGCGCCTGACGCGCACCCTCGCGACTGACGCGCGTTGTGGGCGGCGCGGGGCCTGCCCGCCCGCTCACCGCCGCGCCGCGAGCTGCGCTCGGCGCGTCGTTTCGAAGCCCGGCCAGGCCCTGCAGGCCCCGCGCCGCCCGTGTTGAGCCTGGATCGTCGTTCACTCACTCACCGCCGCGCCGCGAGCTGCGCTCGGCGCGTCGTTTCGAAGCCCGGCCAGGCCCTGCAGGCCCCGCGCCGCCCGTGTTGAGCCTGGTGCGTGGCCGGATCGTGTATCGACTGTTCTCCGCGTCGCCTCGAAGCCCGGCCAGGCCCTGCAGTCCCCGCGCCGCCCGTGTTGAGCCTGGATCGTCGTTCACTCACTCACCGCCACGCCCGTCCCAGGGCAGGAGCCGAGGCCGTCCGACCGTCAGGCGAATCGGGTTGATGTACGTCTTTGGTCCTGTCTTCGCACCCCAGTGGAGGATGTCAGATCCCTCCTCAACGACGCCGATCTGCTGCCCCTTGGCGACGCTCTCGCCCACGCTCACGGAGGCCGTGACGGGCAGGTAGGTGGACCAGACCGCGCGCCCGCGCACCTCGTGCCGGATCGATACGACGCCGCGGCCCCCGACCTGACCGGCAAAAGTTACAGTGCCGGAGGCGCAGGCATACACGGGAGAGCCACCGGGATAGGTAAGGGCCACGCCGCGCCTGCCGGGCAGCCAGTCGCGATCCGGAGGAGCGAACGACGAGGTGACGGGAACGGAGGAGAGCGTTGGCCACTGCCAGCGAGAGTCGGGTGCGTCGGCTCGTGCCGGAGCGGTCATCAGCACCATTGCGCAGCAGAACAAGCAGGCGGCGACCGCGCAGGACAGTCGCGCGCGGGAAGGACAAGAGGGAATCATCGTTCCACCGTGCACCCACGGCCCGCCTCGACGCGAGCCGCAATCGAGGGGCTGTGGACGACGCGCGACACGAACGAGCCCCTGTGGATAGCAACGCGCGACGCGCGAGGCTGTGCACGGACACACGAGCCAGCCCAGGCCTCGTCGAGCAACGTGAAAGTCAGCACACTCACACTCGCCCCGTCACCGGAGATGAGGGGCTGGTGAGGTAAGATAGCCGGGCACTTGCCTCGTGCAGGTGACTTCGCGTGCCATTTATCGCGCGCCCACGGGAAACCGAACGGGCTGCGAGGCTCGGCGGCTTCGGTCCCTACGGGGATGGTCTCCGGTCATGGCACCAGGGTGCGCACAGCGCACAGCAAACCGATAACCCCGGGGGAAACCCCACTGATCACTCGCGACTTGCGGGGAAAGGACGAACCATGGCAGTCGTTACCATGCGTCAGCTCCTCGAGTCCGGTGTCCACTTCGGCCACCAGACTCGCCGTTGGAACCCGAAGATGAAGCGCTTCATCCTCACCGAGCGCAACGGCATCTACATCATCGACCTGCAGCAGACCATTGCTGACATCGACATTGCCTTCGACTTCGTGAAGCAGACCGTCGCCCACGGCGGCACCCTGCTCTTCGTCGGCACCAAGAAGCAGGCCCAGGAAGCCGTGGCCGAGCAGGCCCTGCGCGTCGGCATGCCCTACGTGAACCACCGCTGGCTCGGCGGCATGCTCACCAACTTCTCCACCGTTGCGACCCGTCTGCAGCGCCTGAAGGAACTCGAGCAGATCGACTTCGACGACGTGGCCTCCTCCGGTCACACCAAGAAGGAACTGCTCATGATGCGCCGCGAGAAGGACAAGCTGTCCCGCACGCTCGGCGGCATCCGCGACATGACCAAGGTCCCCTCGGCCGTGTGGATCGTCGACCCCAAGAAGGAGCACCTCGCGGTCTCCGAGGCTCGCAAGCTGCGCATCCCGATCGTCGCCATCCTGGACACCAACGCTGATCCGGACGAGGTCGACTACCGTATCCCCGGCAACGACGACGCCATCCGCGCCGTCGCGCTGCTCACCCGCGTGATCGCCGACGCCGTCGCCGAGGGCCTCATCGCCCGCTCCGACGTCCGCAAGGGCAAGGGCGAAGAGACCGCTGCTGAGCCGCTGGCTGAGTGGGAGCGCGAGCTCCTTGAGGGCGAGGTCAAGGCCGACGAGGCTGCCGCCGCAGCTGAGGCCGCCGAAGCCCCCAAGCAGGACTGAACTTTTTAACTGAGAGGAATCATCCGATGGCGAATTTCACCGCTGCAGATGTGAAGGCGCTGCGTGAGCAGACCGGCGCCGGCATGATGGATGTCAAGAAGGCTCTGACCGAGGCCGACGGCGACGCCGAGAAGGCTCTCGAGATCATCCGCCTGAAGGGCCTGAAGTCCCTGTCCAAGCGCGAGGGCCGCCAGGCCTCCGCCGGCCTGCTGGCCGCGCAGACCGACGGCACCGTCGGCGTGCTGGTCGAGGTCAACTCCGAGACCGACTTCGTCGCCAAGAACCAGAAGTTCATCGACTTCTCCAACGAGGTTCTGGCCGCCGCCGTTGCTTCCGGTGCCGCCGACCTGGACGCGCTGCTCGCCGCCCCCATGGGCGAGGGCACCGTCAAGGACCGCCTGGACGCCTTCGCCGCCATCATCGGCGAGAAGCTGCAGGTTGGCCGCATCGTGCGCGTTGAGGGCGACAACGTCGACCTCTACCTGCACCAGACCAGCCCGGACCTGCCCCCGCAGGTCGGCGTCTTCGTCGTCACCGACGCCGCCGGCAAGGATGTCGCCCACGACATCGCCATGCACGTCGCCGCCTACATGCCCGCCTACCTCGACCGCGACTCGGTTCCCGCCGACGTGCTCGAGAAGGAGCGCGCCACCCTCGAGAAGATCACCCTCGAGGAGGGCAAGCCCGCCAACATCGTTCCCAAGATCGTTGAGGGCCGCCTGAACGCGTTCTACAAGGACAACTGCCTCGTTGACCAGGCCTACGCCCGTGACCCCTCGAAGTCCGTCGGCCAGATCCTCAAGGAGGCCGGCGCCACGGTCACCAACTTCGTGCGCGTGCACGTCGGTGCCTGATCCGGCTCACTCGTCAGCTTGCTGACAGTTGGGAGCGGCTCCGCCTAACGGCGGGGCCGCTTCCCTTTTACCAGGTAGTATGGTTCCTAACCGTTCCGCCCACCCAGGGCCGTCATAAAGGAGAAGCGTCATGTCGACGAAGCGCCGCGTTTTGCTCAAGCTTTCCGGAGAGGCGTTTGGAGGTGGGTCCATCGGCTTGGACCCCAAGGTCGTCCGCAATATTGCTGAGCAGGTGGCGAGCGCCGTGCGCGAGGGCGTGCAGGTTGCGATTGTCGTCGGTGGTGGCAACTTCTTCCGCGGCGCCCAGCTGGCTCGTGAGGGCCTGGAGCGCTCGCGCGCGGACTACATGGGCATGCTCGGCACCGTCATGAACGCGCTGGCCCTGCAGGACTTCATTGATCAGTCGGGCATTCCCGCGCGCGTCCAGACGGCCATCACGATGGCTCAGGTCGCCGAGCCCTACCTGCCGCTGCGCGCGATCCGCCACCTGGAAAAGGGCCGCGTCGTGGTTTTCGGCGCCGGCGCGGGCCTGCCCTACTTCTCGACCGACACCGTCTCGGCGCAGCGTGCGCTGGAAATCCACTGCGACGAGCTGCTGGTGGCTAAGAACGGCGTGGACGGCGTCTACGACGACGATCCGAACAAGAACCCCGACGCGCGCCGTTTCGACACGCTGACCTACTCGGAGGCCCTGCGTCGCGACCTGAAGGTGATCGACGGCTCCGCGCTGGCGCTGTGCCGCGAGAATGGCCTGACGACGCGTATTTTCGGCATGGGTGGAGACGGGGCTGTTACCCGCGCGCTCATGGGCGATGAAATCGGTACCCTAGTGACGGCGTGATATAACCTTCACAGACCACTGACGTTAAGGAGCACATAGTGATCGACGATATCCTCCTCGAAGCCGAGGACAAGATGGACAAGGCCGTGGAAGCGGCCCGCCACGAGTTCACGAACATCCGCACGGGACGCGCGACGTCCTCGATGTTCGAGCAGCTGCTCGTGGACTACTACGGCGCGCCCACGCCGATGCAGCAGCTGGCCAGCTTCCAGATCCCCGAGGCCCGCACGGTTCTCATCTCTCCCTTCGACCGCACGGCGACCCAGGAGATTATCCGCACGCTGCGCGAGTCCGACCTGGGCGTGAACCCCACGGACGACGGCAACGTTGTGCGCGTCGTCCTGCCTGCTCTCACCGAGGAGCGCCGCAAGGAATACGTGAAGCAGGCCAAGAGCAAGGCTGAGGACGGTCGCGTGTCCGTTCGCGGTGTGCGCCGCAAGGCCAAGGATCAGCTCGACCGCCTGAAGAAGGACGGCGAGGCCTCCGAGGACGACGTCGAGCGCGCTGAGAAGAACCTCGACTCGATGACGAAGGCGCACACCGAGCAGATCGACAAGATGCTCGCGACGAAGGAAAGCGAACTGCTGACGATCTGATGGCGTCAACTGATCCTTCATTGCTGGCTCGCATCTTTACCCCGGGCCCCACGCGCGATAATCATCCCGCGGGTGGGGCGACGGGGAAGGCGGGCCGTAACCTTGTGCAGGCGATCACGACGGCGGTTGTTCTGATCGCCGCCGTCGCGGTCCCTCTGTTTACGTCGCTGCCGGCCTTCGTGGGCGTCATCGGCTTCGTGTGCCTGGTGGGCATTTGGGAGTTGGCTGGCGCGTTTGCGCGCATGGGCATCACGTTGGCCGTGCCCCCGCTGTACGTGGGTGCTATTGGCATTGTGACGTGTGCGTGGTGGCTTGGCAGCGAGGGAACGCTCTTCGCTCTGTACATCACGGTGTTTGTGTGCGCCGCGTGGCGTCTGCTTGATAGGCGCCAGGAGTCGCGTATGAGTGACGTCGTCTCGACGACGTTTACCGCCGTGTACGTGCCGTTCCTGGCGTCCTTCGTGGTGCTGATGCTGGCGGCGTGGCAAAACCCGTGGGTGTTCGTGGTCTTCGAGCTGATGGTGATCGCTAATGATACGGGCGGCTGGGCCGCCGGCGTCCTGTTTGGCAAGCACCCGATGGCTCCTGCGCTGTCGCCGAAGAAGTCCTGGGAGGGCTTCGTGGGGTCGGCCCTGACCGCGGTGGGCGTGGGAACGGTCGGCCTGTGGTGGCTGGGTGCTGCCTGGTGGTGGGGCATCATCGCCGGTGTGTCGATCGCGTTTGTGGGCACGATGGGTGATCTCACCGAGTCCATGATCAAGCGTGAGTCCGGTTTGAAAGACATGTCGCAGATCCTGCCCGGGCACGGTGGTGTTCTCGACCGAGTGGACGCGTTGCTCATGAGCGCGCCGGTCGCCTACTTCATCTTTGCGTGGGCGTTGCCGGGTGTTTCTTGGGAGTCCAGGCATTGAGCGAGTCGTTGAAGGATCGCGCCAGGTCTGTGGGGCGCGCAGGGGACGAGGCCGTGGCGTCGTCCCCGCAGCGCCGTGGTGCTCGGCGTGAGGTTCGTCCGACGGATCAGCCGCCGGAGGGCGCGACGCATAAGGACGCCAAGCCGGTTCTGTCGTTTACGGCTAAGCGCAGGGGCAAGGCGCCTGCGCATTTGGCGGATTTGGATGCGGCGGGCCGAAAGCAGGTCTTGAAGGATCTCGGCCTGCCGGCGTTTCGTGCGGATCAGCTGTCGCGTCACTATTTCACGCACTTTGAGGCGGACCCGCAGCGCATGAGTGATATCCCTGCGGGTATGCGCGCTCAGGTGAGCGAGGCTCTGCTGCCGACTCTCGTCTCGAAGGTTGTTTCGTTGGAGGCGGATGGCGGTCGCACGATCAAGGACCTGTGGCGCCTCTATGACGGAGCTCAGGTGGAGTCGGTGTTGATGCGTTACCCGCAGCGCACGACTCTGTGTGTGTCTTCGCAGGCGGGCTGCGGTATGGCGTGCCCGTTCTGCGCGACGGGGCAGATGGGCTTGACCCGTAACCTGTCGACGGCGGAGATCGTCGACCAGGTGCGCTACGCCCAGGCAGCGTGCCGTGACGGCGCGCTGGCGGGTGGTCCGACGACTCTGTCGAACATCGTGTTCATGGGGATGGGCGAGCCGTTGGCCAACTACAAGACGGTGATCGGCGCGTTGCATCGCCTGATTGACCCGGCGCCCGAGGGCTTTGGTATGAGCGCGCGCAACATTACCGTCTCGACGGTCGGCCTGGTTCCCGCGATCAGGAAGCTGGCGGGGGAGGGGATGCCCGTGACGCTGGCCGTGTCGCTGCATGCCCCCGACGATGACCTGCGCGACGAGTTGATCCCGATCAATTCGCGTTGGAAGGTCGGTGAGCTTCTGGACGCGGCCCGCGCCTACTTCCTGGCGACCGGGCGCCGCGTCTCGATCGAGTACGCGCTCATTAAGGACATGAACGATCAGGAATGGCGAGCCCAGCTCCTGGCGGATGAGCTCAACAAACGAGGCCATGGGTGGGTTCACGTGAATCCGATCCCTCTCAATCCGACGCCGGGATCCATTTGGACGGCGTCCACGAAGAACGCTCAGGACGCGTTCGTCAAGCGTTTGAAAGACAACGGTATCGCGACGTCGATTCGTGACACACGCGGCTCCGACATCGATGGAGCGTGTGGCCAGCTCGCGACGGCGGTTGCCGAGGGTAAGCGTAGTACCGGAAAGGTGCAGGTATGATCAAGAGAGATTTTTCGCGCACGTTTTTGCGCGAGGGCTACGACATGCGCGAAGTGTTGAGCTTCCTCGCCGACGTCGAACGCACTATCACGGGCCAGCAGGAGGACCCGAAGAAGATTGTGACCGCGCAACAGGCTGAGGACATCGAGTTCTCCGTGCGCCTGCGCGGCTTCAACGTGGATGAGGTCGACATGGAGATTGATCGGCTTATTCAGGTGTTGCAAGGCCTTGATCGCCAGCGCGAGCAGGCGCCGCTAAACGCCGAGCAGGCTGAGACGGCTGCTGTTCCGGTCCAGGCCGCCCCCTCGGCACCGGTGGCGCAACCTGCGCAGCCCACGCCGACTCCCGCCGTTGTGCAGATGCCTCAGGTACCCGCTGGTGGCGCAGGTGCTGCGGGTGCCGCGTTGCCAGAGCGTCCCGCGATGGAAAGCTCAGCTGTGCCGCTCGAGCACGCGTCCGCTACGCTGCCTACGACTGACGAGTTCATCTCGGCACCGCCTGTGGCGATTCCTGATGCCGAGCCGATGGCCCTGCCCGCCGAGTATGCCGATTTCGGCACGCAGAAGGCCGTTGATGACATTCTTCGTTCCATGACTCAGAGTAAGGAGCAATGATGGCTGAGTTCCCGAGGGTCGGTTTCTTCTCGAAGGGATACGACCGCGGACAGGTCGATGCGTTCTTTGAGGATGCGCGTCGCGCGTACGAGGGCGGTGTGCCCCCCGAGCAGTTCAGCGCGGAGCAGGTGCGCCTGGCGACATTCGAACTGAAGAACCGCGGCTACAACATTGAGGCCGTGGACGCCGCAATGAACCGCCTGGAGGCCGCGTTCGTCAAGCGTGACCGCGCGGACGCGGTGGCCGCCGAGGGTGAGGCCGCTTGGTACGACCGCGTCGCAGATCGCGCGACGACCCTGTACCCGCGCCTGCAGCGCCCGCGTGGCGAGCGTTTCGCGCACCCTACGAGCGGTCGCGGCTACGACTGCGATGAGGTTGATGACCTGCTCGATCGCATCGCTGCCTACTTTGACGAGGCCGGGGACCTGACTGCGAACGAGATCCGCACGGCGACCTTTAGCCCCAAGCGCGGCAAGAAGGGCTACGCTGAGGGCCCGGTGGACGCCTACCTGGGTCGCGCGATCGAGATCCTGCTCGCGGTCGACTGATGGTGGCGCGCGAGACGACACTGGGTCCTACCCCCGTCGTTCTGCTGGGATCGACCGGTTCGATTGGCACACAGGCTCGCGAGGTGATCGAGGCGCACAGGGGCCGCTTTGACGTGCTCGGCCTGAGCGCGGGAGGCTCGTCGATCACCGAGCTGGCCGTTCAGATCATGGCGTTGGAGCCCGCGTTTGTGGGTGTGGCCCGTGACGTGCGTGAGGAGCTGGCAGCAGCCGTCGAGTCGATGGGAGGTACCTGCCCCGAGGTGTTCGTGGGTGAGGATGCGTCCGTTGAGGTCGTGTGTGCGTCGGTCGAGCGCGCGGCGGTGCTGTATCCGCAGGCGACACCGGTTGTGCTCAACGGCATCACGGGTGGTGTAGGCCTGTCCTCCACGCTCGCCGCGCTGCGCTGCGGTGCGCGCCTGGCGCTGGCGAACAAGGAGTCGCTGGTCGTGGGCGGCGCGCTCGTGAAGAACGCGATGCGTTTCCCGGGCCAGATCGTTCCGGTGGATTCGGAGCACTCGGCGATCGCTCAGGCGCTGGCCTCGGGCGTGCACGAGAAGGGCCTGACCTCCCCGGTCGTGTCGGGGCGTTCCGAGGTTGCGGACCTCGTGTTGACTGCGTCGGGCGGTCCTTTCCGTGGGCGCACGCGTGAGCAGTTGCGGGGGGTGCGCGCGGCTCAGGCGCTCGCTCATCCGACCTGGGACATGGGCCCGGTCGTGACGATCAATTCCTCGACTCTCATCAACAAGGGCCTGGAGCTCATCGAGGCCCACCTGTTGTTCGACGTGGTTCCCGAGCACATCGTGGCGACGGTTCACCCTCAGTCGATCGTTCACTCGATGGTGACGTGGCGCGACGGGGCGACGACGCTGCAGGCTTCGCCCCCGGACATGCGTCTGCCGATTGCGCTGGGCCTGACCTGGCCCGAGCGCCTGGACGACGTGGAGGCTCCGCTGGAGTGGGCCAACCCGTCGCAGTGGACTTTTGAGCCGGTTGATAACGAGACGTTCCCGGCGATCAACTTGGCGCGTTTCGCCGTGGGCGCGTCGGCTACCCATCCCGCGGTGCTCAACGCCGCGAACGAGGTTATGGTGGACGCGTTCATCGAGGGCGTTGTTCCGTGGCTGGCGATCGTCGATACCGTGTCGGCGGTTGTTCACGAGCATGAGGGCGTGAAGGATCCCTCGCTGGAGGATATTGTGGCCGCGCAGCGCTGGGCTGACCGGCGCGCACGCGAGTACGTTGCCGCGGGCCAGTGGAAGGACATGTGAGCGTGGGTTCAGTAACGGGTATCGTCGTGGTCGTCATCGGCATCTTGGTGTCGGTGGCACTGCACGAGGTCGGGCACATGCTGCCCGCCAAGAAGTTCGGCGTCTTGGTGCCGGATTACGCGGTGGGTTTTGGCCCTGCCCTCTGGAAGAAGAAGATCGGCGATACGACCTACGCGCTGCGTGCGGTTTTGCTGGGCGGTTACGTCAAGATCGTCGGCATGTACGCCCCGGCTCGCCCGGGCACGCCCCTGGTGGGCCGACGCGGTAAGCCGACGCTCGCGCAGGAGGCCAGGGAGGCCTCGGCCGAGGAGATCCCGCCTGGCCAGGAGGCGCGCGCGTTCTATCTGCTGAGCGCCCCGAAGAAGATTGCCGTGATGCTGGGCGGCCCGCTTATGAACCTGCTGATCTGTTTCGTGCTGTCGGCTATCACGATGATGGGTATCGGCGCTCCCACGGCCTCGCGCACGATTGCGTCGGTGCCGGCGACGATTCAGACGTCGTCGGGGGAGATCGCTTCCCCCGCGTACGAGGCCGGGGTGCTTCCCGGGGACACGGTGACCGCGTGGAACGGGACGCCGGTGGCCACCTTTGCGGACCTGCAGAAGGCCGTTGGCGCCACCCCCGAGGGGGAGTCCGCTGTCCTGACGGTCGAGCGTGACGGTGCGAGCGTGGATCTGACGGTGTCCCCGGTGACGGGCGCTCAGGGCGCTCGATACGTCGGCGTGACGGCCGGGTACGAGTACGTGTCGGCCTCGCTGACGGACGTGCTTGAAGCCGACTGGCAGATGTTCACCGGCACGGCGGCGGTCGTCGTGCGCCTTCCGCAGGCGGTGTGGCAGGTGGGCCGCTCGGTGGTCACCGATGAGCAGCGCGACGCGACCGGAGTTGTCTCGGTCGTGGGCGTTGGCCGTATGGCCGGCGAGGTGACGGGCGATTCGGCGTCGCTGGGCCTGCACGACACGCGCCAGGTGGTTGGCGTCCTGTTGAGCCTGCTGGCCTCACTGAACATGGCGCTGTTCGTCTTTAACCTGATTCCGCTGCCGCCCCTGGACGGCGGACACATCGTGGGAGCCATCTACGAGGGTGTGCGCAGGCAGTTCGCGCGCCTGCGCGGCAAGGAGGATCCTGGCCCGGCCGATACGGCGCGCCTGGTTCCCCTCACGTGGGCGGTCGGCGGCCTGCTGGTTGCGATGAGCGTCATCCTCATCGTCGCCGACATCGTGAAGCCCATTTCCCTGGGCTGATACCCGCTCTCGCTGTGCCCGCGCGCGTGCCGGCTCGGCAAGGCTCGCGGACGGCGGAAAGCGAGCCTGACCACGTGGGCGGCGCCCGTGTATGACGGATGGGCCCGCGTGCGCGATAATGGGCGGGTGAGTGAAATCAACCTTGGTATGCCCTCTGTGGCCACGTCGCCGTTCCCGCGCAAGCAGACGCACCGGCTGATGGTGGGAGATGTTCCCGTGGGTGGAGGGGCACCGGTGTCCGTCCAGTCCATGACGACGACGAAGACGCACGATATTGGTGCGACGCTCCAGCAGATCGCTGAGCTGACCGCCGCAGGCTGTGACATCGTTCGCGTTGCCTGCCCGACCGACAAGGACGCGGAGGCGCTGCCGATCATTGCCAAGCAGTCCCGCATCCCCGTGATCGCCGACATTCACTTCAAGCCGAAGTACGTGTTCCAGGCGATCGAGGCCGGCTGTGGTGCTGTGCGCGTGAACCCGGGCAATATCCGCAAGTTCGACGACCAGGTCAAGGACATCTGCAAGGCTGCTTCCGATCACGGCGTGTCCCTGCGCATCGGCGTGAACGCGGGTTCGCTGGATCCGCGCCTGCTCAAGAAGTACGGCCGTGCCACGCCCGAGGCCCTGGTTGAGTCCGCGATCTGGGAGGCCTCCCTCTTCGAGGAGAATGACTTCCACGACTTCAAGATCTCCGTCAAGCACCACGACGTGCTGACGATGATCCAGGCCTACCGCATGCTCTCGGAGGCGGGCGACTGGCCCCTGCACCTGGGCGTGACCGAGGCCGGCCCGGCCTTCCAGGGCACGATCAAGTCCGTGTCTGCTTTCTCGATCCTGCTCGCGGAGGGCATCGGCGACACGATTCGCGTGTCCCTGTCCGCCCCTCCCGTTGAGGAGGTCAAGGTGGGCACGAAGATGCTGGAGTTCATGGGCCTGCGCGACAAGACCCTCGAAATCGTGTCCTGCCCGTCGTGCGGACGCGCCCAGGTGGACGTGTGGACCCTGGCCGAGAACGTGACAGAAGGCCTGAAGGACCTGACCGTTCCGCTGCGCGTGGCCGTTATGGGATGCGTTGTCAACGGCCCCGGCGAGGCCCGCGAGGCCGATCTGGGCGTCGCCTCGGGTAACGGCAAGGGCCAGATTTTCATCCGCGGCGAGGTCGTCGAGACCGTCCCCGAGGATCAGATCGTCGAAACCCTGATCCGCCGCGCCAACGTGCTGGCCGAGGAGATGGGGCTGGAGCCGGGCTCCGGTGCCGTCGAGGTCGCCCCCATCACAGCCCCGGACACGAAGCTTCCGGGCATCGACTGCTGAGAAAGAGAACACCATGCGTCTTCGTACCCTTGCCTGCCTGACCCTCGCCGGTGGCGTGTGCGCGCTGGCCGCAACCGGTTTTCCGCGCCGCATCGGCCTGACCTCTTCGCAGGCGGACGTGTCCTTGCCCGGCGACCTGCTGCTGCCCGGCGCGAACGTCGTCGTGGACCGCGGTATCGCGATTGACGCGCCCGCGTCGGTTGTCTGGGACGTGCTGGGCCACGCCTTCGAGCCCGCGGACGAGTCGACGATCATTGAGATTGCGGACGAGGATCACGTCCTCATGCGCGTCGCTGCCCCCGGTGCACCCGAGGGTGCCCCGGCCTCGGGCACGTGCGTGATCGCCCTGCTGCCCCTGTCGCCCTCGCGCACCCTGCTGCATATCCGCGAGCGTCACGAGGCCTCGGGCCGCGAACTGGCTCTCGTGTGGGCGGGCGTGAGCGCAGAGTCACTGTCCTCCCTGTCGATGCTGCGTGACCTGCGTGAGGCGTGCATGGCCCACGCCGAGCACGCCTGACAAAAACTCTCACCCATCTCGGGTGGCGCGCACATCCCCACGGTGTTGTAGGATCAAGCTACACGCAACGCCGACGGGGATGTTGCGCTATCTGAAAGGGGACCGCATGTTCCTCAGCTCCACCGCACTGCTCGCAGTCGTCGGTCTGCTTATCGCGCTCCTGTGGGCCTGGGTGTGGTCCGGCGCCTTTGCCAGCGCCCGGCGCGTCGCGATGCGCTTAGACCTGCGCGGTGGATCCTCGGCGTCGGAGATGAACCGCGTCGTCTGGCCGCTGATGCCTCTGCTGTCCCTCCTGTGGTTCGTGACCGCCGACCTTGTACGCCACGAGGCCATGGGCGCTGACACGACGGGGTCCTGTGCGCTCGTCCTGGGGCTCCTGGCCGTCATGGTGGCCGTCGCAATCCAGTCCCTGTACCGCGGTGGCATGCCCGAGTGGGCGTACCCGGGGTGGATGGCCCGGCGCTACTACATGGCGCATCCGGGTGCTCGCGAGCGTGAGCTGGGTGCCGGAGCGTTGATCTGAGGGCATTTCGCGCCTGATGAGAGGTCACACGGCTGTGCCGGTGGCCTCCGTGGCGATGCGTGCCGTACTCTTGGATCATGCTTCGAAATCTCTCGACTTTCTTCCTGCGAACTCTGCGCGAAGACCCGGCCGACGCCGAGGTCAACTCGCATAAACTTCTGGTGCGAGCCGGCTATATTCGCCGCTCCGCCCCCGGCATCTACACGTGGCTGCCCCTCGGCCTGCGCACGCTGCGCAAGATCGAGGACATCGTCCGTGAGGAGATGGACGCGATGGGCGCGCAGGAGGTGCACTTCCCGGGCCTGATCCCCGCCGAACCCTACAAGGCGACGAACCGCTGGGAAGAGTACGGCCCGACGCTGTTCAAGCTCAACGACCGTAAGGGCGGCGACTACCTGCTGGCCCCCACGCACGAGGAAATGTTCACGCTCCTGGTGAAGGACATGTACTCCTCGTACAAGGACCTGCCCGCCACGCTGTACCAGATTCAGACGAAGTACCGTGACGAGGCCCGCCCGCGCGCCGGCCTGATCCGCGGCCGCGAGTTCGTCATGAAGGACGCCTACTCCTTCGACATTGACGACGAGGGCCTGAACGCTTCTTACCAGGCCGAGCGCGACACCTACGAGCGCATCTTCCAGCGCCTGGGCCTGCGCTACGTCATCGTCTCCGCGATGAGCGGCGCGATGGGCGGCTCGCGTTCCGAGGAGTTCCTGCACCCCTCGCCGATTGGCGAGGATACCTTTGTGGCCTCCCCGGGCGGTTATGCCGCCAACGCCGAGGCCGTGACGACCCCGGTTCCCGAGGCCGTTGATGCGTCCGGAGTGCCCGCTCCGGTTGAGGTTCCCACCCCCGACGCTCCGACGATCGAGGCGCTCGTTGACCTGCTTAACGAGCAGTACCCGCGCGAGGATCGCCCCTGGAGCGCCGCCGACACGCTGAAGAACGTCGTCGTGACGCTCACCCACCCGGACGGGCAGCGCGAGCTCCTCGTCGTGGGCGTGCCCGGCGACCGTGATGTCGACATGAAGCGCCTCGAGGCCTCCGTGGCCCCCGCCGAGGTCGACATGGCATCGGATTCGGACTTCGAGCCGCACCCCGAGCTGGTGCGCGGCTACATCGGCCCGATGGTGCTTGGCCCCAATTCGCCGAAGCGCGTCGTGGATGAGGAAGGCAACGCCTCCGGTTCCGTGCGCTACCTGGTGGATCCCCGCGTCGTCGAGGGCACGGCCTGGGTGACGGGCGCGAACGCTGAGCAGCGGCACGTGCTGAACCTGGTCATGGGTCGCGACTTCACCGCCGACGGCACGATTGAGGCCGCCGAGGTGCGCGAGGGCGACCTGGCTCCCGACGGCTCGGGTCCCCTCCACCTGGAGCGCGGCATCGAGATCGGCCACATCTTCCAGCTGGGCCGCAAGTACGCTAAGGCCCTGGGCCTGACCGTCCTGGATGAGAACGGCAAGTCCCAGGTCGTCACCATGGGTTCCTACGGCATCGGCGTCACCCGCGTGATGGCTGCCCTGGCCGAGGCCAACTGCGACGACAAGGGTCTGAGCTGGCCCGCGCAGATCGCTCCCTTCGACGTGCATGTCCTGGCCACCGGCAAGGGTGACGAGGTCTTCGAGACCGCTCAGCGCCTCGGCGAGCAGCTCGACGCGGCCGGCCTGGACGTCCTCGTCGACGATCGCCGTAAGGTGAGCGCCGGCGTCAAGTTCAAGGACTACGAGCTCGTGGGTGTTCCTTTCGGTCTCGTCGTGGGTCGCTCGCTGGCCGACGGCCAGGTGGAAATCCGCGTGCGAGCCACGGGAGAGACAATCGTCGTGCCCGTCGAGGAAGCCGTCGCGCGCCTGCGCGAGGCGCACGCCGCGGCCCTGAAGGGGGAGTGACATGGCGATTCGTCCCATCCGCATCATTGGCGATCCCGTCCTGCGCACCGTCTGTGATCCCATCACGGAGATCACACCGAACGTGAAGGCTCTCGTTGAGGACCTTCTTGAGGGCGTCGACATGGACGGGCGCGCCGGCCTGGCCGCGAACCAGATCGGTGTCAGCCTGCGTGCGTTCTCCTGGAATATCGACGGCGAGATTGGCTACGTGCTCAACCCCCGCATCGTCGCCCTGAGCGAGGATGAGTACCAGGACGGCGACGAGGGCTGCCTGTCGGTCCCCGAGCTGTGGTACCCGACCGAGCGCGCCTGGTATGCGCGCTGCGAGGGCACCGACCTGGACGGCAAGAAGGTCGTCGTCGAGGGCGAGGAGCTCATGGCCCGCTGCATCCAGCACGAGTGCGACCACCTCGATGGTCATATCTATATTGATCGTCTTGATCGACCCACTCGCAAGAAGGCGCTGCGCGATATTCGTAAGGCCGGATTCTGACCTAGCGGATGTGATCAATGCGTGAAACGCGCCGGGAAATGCGCTGCATTTCCCGGCGCGTTCAACTATTCTGTCAGTACATCGTTTGCGCTATTTTCTGCGCAGTTCATTGCGACTCCAGGCGATTAGGACGTAGGGGAAGACGATCCTGACAAGGCCAACAGGAGGAACAATGAGAGGGTCATACACCCGCGGTGTACTTTTCGTGCACTCAACACCGCCCGCTCTGTGTCCACACATCGAATGGGCGTTGGGCACCGCGCTCGGCCAGGAGGTTCGCCTCCAGTGGTCCGACCAAGAAGCGGCGCCGGGCATGGTTCGCTGCGAATTCTCGTGGGTCGGACCGATTGGCTCGGGCGCCCGTTTGGCGTCCGCTCTGCGCGGTTGGGAGCACCTGCGCTACGAGGTGACGGAAGAGGCAACAGCCTCGAACGACGGCGGGCGCTGGTGCCACACGCCGTCCCTGGGCATCTTCCACTCGCAGATGGATTCGGTCGGTAACGTCGTCGTGCCCGAGGACCGTATTCGCGCTGCCATGGCGAACGCCTCCTCCTACGAGGAGCTGCTCGAGGGTCTTGACCTGGCGCTCGGTCAGGCCTGGGACGACGAGCTCGAATCCTTCCGTCACGCCGGCGCGGGCGCGCCCGTGCGCTGGCTCAATAACCGGGTGGGCTGATGGGGTCCATCGCAGATCTGCTTGGCGACCAGCTGCGTGCGGGCCTCGCGCAGCTGGTCGATCCCGATTCTGAGGCGGAGGGGCACGGCGATGCCCAGGCCTCGTCCAGCGCGGCGGGGGAGAGCACCAGCGCACAGGAGCGCGCGCGTGAGGCGGCTATGGAGGCCGTCCTTGACGAGGCCGACCTGGCCCCTGAGAACGCGCGCGCTGAGCTGACGCTGCGCGGGGACCTGGACATGGACGACGTGTCCCTGTTCGCCGTCGTCGCGCGCGTTGAACGCGAGGCGAAGGTGCAGCTGCCGGACGCGCAAGTGGAGGCGTGGGTGAGCCTCGGAGACCTGCTCGACGCGGTTTCGCAGGCCGCTTGTCATGATTGACGAAAGGCGGCGTTAGGGGAGCGTCAACGACCTGCCCGAGAATCGTAAAGACCCTGACAGCAAGGGACTTCAGGCCTACGATGGAGGTGGATCGCCGGGGAACCCCCGGCGGCTACTCCGACGGAAGGAACGACGTTGACCCGCACCGAAGAGGATCTGCTCGGCACGCGCGAAGTACCCGATGACGCGTACTGGGGCATCCATACACTGCGAGCTATCGAGAACTACCAGATCTCAGGCCGCACCATCAATGAGGCACCCGAACTGATTCGTGCGTTTGCGCAGGTTAAGAAGGCGTGCGCCTTGGCGAACATGCAGCTCAAGGCGATGAAGCCCGTCAAGGCAGAGGCGATCATTGCCGCCTGCGACGAGATTATCGAAAACGGCCGCTGCATGGACCAGTTCCCCGTCGATCAGTTCCAGGGCGGCGCCGGCACCTCCGTGAACATGAACGCGAACGAGGTCATCGCGAACCTCGCGCTGGAGATCCTGGGGGAGGACAAGGGGCGTTACGACGTCATCAACCCCAACGACCACGTCAACCGCTCCCAGTCCACCAACGATGCCTACCCGACCGCGTTCCGCATCGCCCTGTGGCGCAAGGTCAACCGCCTGCGCAAGGCCATCGACGAGCTGGCCGACTCCTTCGACGAGAAGGGCGCGGAGTTCCGCAACATCCTGACGATGGGACGCACGCAGCTCCAGGACGCCGTTCCCATGTCGCTGGGCAGCGAATTCTCCGCCTTCGCCCACACGCTGCGCGAGGAGGACGAGCGCCTCGTCAACAACGCCGAGCTGCTGCTGGAGACGAACCTGGGCGCGACCGCGATCGGCACCGGCCTGAACACCCCGAACGGCTACCAGCAGGTCGTCGTGCGCCACCTGCGCCGCATCACCGGCGCGCGCGTCGTCGGCTCCCCGAACCTTCTGGAGGCCACCTCCGATACCGGCGCCTATGTGTCCATGCACGCCACGATCAAGCGAAGCGCCGTCAAGCTCTCGAAGGTCTGCAACGACCTACGCCTGCTGGCCTCTGGTCCGCGCGCCGGCCTCAACGAGATCAACCTGCCGAAGATGGCAGCCGGCTCGTCCATCATGCCGGCCAAGGTCAACCCCGTCATCCCCGAGGTCGTCAACCAGGTGTGCTTCAAGGTCATTGGCAACGACCACACTGTCACCATGGCGGCCGAGGCCGGCCAGCTCCAGCTCAACGTCATGGAGCCCGTCATCGCACAGGCGCTCATCGAGTCAATCAACCTGCTCGTGAACGCCTGCGATACCCTGCGCGAACGCTGCGTCTCGGGCATCACCGCGAACGAGGATGTGTGCCGAGGCTACGTGGAGAACTCCATCGGCATCGTCACCTACTTCAACGACGTCATCGGCCACCACCTGGGCGACGTCGTGGGCAAGCGCGCCGCCGCGGAAGGCAAGACCGTCCGCGAAGTCATCCACGAGATGGAACTCCTGTCGGAGGAGGAGGTTGAGCGCATCCTCTCGCCCGAAAACCTCGCGCACCCGAAGTACGCGGGCACCGAGGAAGAGTAGGCGGGTTCCGCGCAGCCAGCCAACGACCGAGGCCGGGGACCCCGCGTGGGGATCTCCGGCCTCGTCGTTTGTGTCATCTCAGGACTGCAGCGACTCCTTGAAGGCGCGCACGAATGTACCGAAACGCTCCACCTGGTCTGAGAAGTAACGGTAGATGCGGCGGCGTGCATCGCCCACGTATTCGACGGTACGAAGCTCCTCGTAGCGGAATCGACCTCGGTCGTCAATGAGGTCAGCATCAACCAGCCGGTCCGTAACCTCGCAGCGGAAGTGCGTGTAGGTACCGTCATCTGTGGCCTCTAGGACACGGCATACCAGGCTCATCTGCGAATCGTCGAGCACGGGGATGCCGTCGTGGTCGCTTGATGGAACGTGCGCGTCGGCGAGCTTGTTCCCTCCCGAGACGGTGCCCGCATACTCGAACAGGCCCATGGCCTCGGCCCCGAAGAGATTGAGGGAACACACGCCCGAGCGCTTGATCGAGCGTGCCGCGTGCGTGGTGGAGTCGCAGCCGATCATGACCATCTGTCCCAGCGAGTACGAGGAGGACCCGGTCGTGATGCCGACCCCCACTTCCTCATCGGGATAGGCCAGGATGTAGACGGGAAAGCCGTAATAGAACTTCTCGGTGTCGTAGGGAATGTGCATGTTCCCATTGTGCACCGGACACATCGGGTGGGCAGGGTGCACGACGTGGAAAGCATGTTACAGGCACGAGGGGACGGAAGCGCAAGCTACCGGCCCCCTCGGTTATGCGCGCGCTAGTCGGCGGAGGGGTTGTCCCGCTGCTTCAGCTCGCGCCGCACGTCCTCGAGTTCCTCACACATAGCCATGGTGAACGGATGGTCGTCACCCAGGACGCGCTGGCTGCTGACGAGGAGCTGTTCGTACAGGGCGATGGACTCGTCTGTGCGGCCAGCCTCTCGGTATGAGTCTGCGAGTTCACGGCGCGTGTTGTACGTGCCCGGGTGGTTGTCGCCCAGGATGCGGATCTGGTCTTTCATGACCTGCTCGTACAGGGTAATGGCCTCAGGAAGGCGGCCAACAGACCGGTATGTGTATGCGATGTTGTTGAGCGTGGTGAGCGTGCGGGGATGGTCTTTGCCCAGGACGCGAGCCTGGTCTTGAGCGACCTGCTCGTACAGGGTGATGGCTTCATCGAGGCGCTCAGCAGACGTGTATGCGCTTGCGAGGTTGTTGCACGTGTTGAGTGTGCGGGGATGGTCTTTGCCCAGGACGCGAGCCTGGTCTTGAGCAACCTGCTCATACAGGGTGATGGCTTCATCGAGGCGCTCAGCAGACGCGTATGCGTATGCAAGGCTGTGGCGTGTGGCGAGCGTGCGGGGGTGGTCGGGACCCAGGACACTGGTCTGGCCTTCGGCGACCTGTTCGTACAGGGCGATGGCTTCGTCGAGGCGGCCA
>NZ_JAPWAG010000024.1:0-36263 GCF_041432775.1 Pauljensenia sp. 20925_1_34
ACCATAGGGCTGCGACACGCCGGCGACACGCCGTGGCGGGGTGTCTATGGTAGTAAAACCCCCCGTCGGCGCGGCTGGGAAGCTGTGCTGGGGCCGTCGCTCACCCCTGGCGGGCGGCGAGCGCGGCGCGAATCTGTGCGATGAGCTCGGCCGGGTGTTCGAGGTCACGCCAGCCGACCCGGATGATGTGCCAGCCCTCTGCTTCAAGGTGCCGTTGGCGCTCGCGCTCTCGGGCGAGCGACGCATGAATACTTGAAGGGGTCTCTCCGTATTTGGCGCGACCGTCGAACTCTATGCCGATCCGTTCCGCCAGGAACGCGCAGTCGATGAAGTAGCGGTGACCGTGCGTATGTACCTCGACCTGAGTCTGCATGCCAGTAAGGCCTGCGACGCATAGCTCGTAGAGCAGTCGAGCCTCGCCGGGAGATGCGCATCCGGCATCCACGTGGTCGATGATCCAGCGAGCCTGGGCTCGCCCGTGCGCTCGATTTCCGAGCGCTTTCAGTTCGCGCTCAAGCAAAAACTTCCAGGCCTCCTCGTTGCCGCGGGACACGGGAAGGTGGAAGTTGTCAAAGTGCGTGTAGACGTGGCCGATCATGCATAGCTGTGTGAATGCAGCTCGTGGGTTGTTCGATGTCCTCGCGACGGTAACCTGCGCCGACTCAAGGTTTTCGATCAGGAGCCCGCGTGCATCGGCGACGTGCGTCGAAAGATGGACGTGGCGGGGTTTGACTGTGACTGGTGGGAACCTGTGAGATCCGATGGTCACCGCGGGTAGCTTGATCGGGCGCGTTGGCTTTGGTGTGGCGATGGTAATGGGAGGGACAGGCGGGTCGCTGGCGCGGCCGGTTGCCCATAGCGCGCACTGACCGGTGACGGCCATGGAGCGGTGGGTGTAGGCGAGGTGGTAGAGGCGCGCGGCGAGTACAACCTCCGGCACCTGTACGGCAGCAATGCTACCCAGCCGCGCCAGATCGAGGTATGTCCTGCCCGCAATCCGTATTGCGGTCGGTGTCTTCGTGAGGCCGTGGTGGCTGGAGCGAGGAATTCGTATGAGTGCGCGTTCAACGGCACGGAGGAGGAAGGGAGCCTCGATGCTCCCGTCTGTTGGGCTCATGCGTAGATTCTAGTTCGTTAATTCTCTGTTCGTTGCAGTTTGCACAAACTGAATCGGTCTGATTTCTTCAAGCTGCATCCAATAGTTGGTTGTTACAGGTAAAGGTCATTATGTGAGGGACGAGGCCGTGGCTGGGCACTCGCTTACAACTCGGGTTCGGTGGTGGGCGTGGGCGGCATTGCGGTGGCGGTTGGACATGGGGCGGATGGCAGCGAGTCCGCGTATGGGTATGCGCGCAGCTTGGGTTCACCGATAGGCGCGGGTGGTGTCGAGGTGGCGTCTGCGAATGCTGTGATGGTGAGGTTGTGTATGGGCGTGGCGCGGGGTGTGCGGGGTGCTGTGTTGTTGCTCGGGCGCAGGGTTGGCGGTTGTGGGTGGGTGCGTGGGGGGAATTGCGACCATAGGGCTGCGACACGCCGGCGACACGCCGTGGTGGGGTGTCTATGGTAGTAAAACCCCCCGTTGGCGTGGGTGGTGTCGAGGTGGGGTCTGCGAATGCTGCGGTGGTGAGGTTGTGTGTGGGCGTGGCGCGGGGTGTGCGGGGTGCTGCGTTGTTGCTCGGGCGCAGGGTTGGCGGTTGTGGGTGGGTGCGTGGGGGGAATTGCGACCATAGGGGTGTGACACGCCGGCGACACGCCGTGGCGGGGCGTCTATGGTAGTAAAACCCCCCGTTGGCGCGGCCGAGTCGCGGCGGCGGAGCCGCGGTTGGTTGGGGCGCGTTGTGGCCGGGTGTGGCCGGGCGGGTGGGCTGTGGCTAGACGCGTTGTTGCCGGGTGTGGGCGGGGGCGCCCACGCTCGGAATAGGGGGTTTGCGTGCGGATAGGGGCCGGGACGCCAGCGATGCTCGGGACGCCAGCAAGGCTAGGGACGCCAGCGATGCCCGGGACGCCAGCAAGGCTAGGGACGCCAGCGATGCCCGGGACGCCAGCGATGCTCGGGACGCCAGCGATGCCCGCGACGCCAGCAAGGCTAGGCGCGCCCGCGACGCTAGGGACGCCCGCAACGCCCGCAGCGCCGCCGGCGTCAGACGGTCAGCATGACCTTCGTGGCGCGGCGCTCGTCCATGGCGGCATAGCCGTCGGCTGCGCGCTCGAGCGGCAGGGACAGGTCAAAGACGGCGCCAGGGTTGATCTCACCGCGGTAAATCATGTTGATCATGGTCGGCAGGTACTTGCGCACGGGGGCGGGCCCGCCGAACATGTGCACCTCGGCGGCGAACATGCGGCTCATATCCAGAGAGACGCCGTGCGGCACGCCCACAAACGACAGGTGACCGCCAGGGCGCACGCAGCCGAGCGCCTGGTTGAAAGCCACCTCGTTGCCCACCGCTTCCACGACGCCGTCGGCACCCAGTCCGCCGGTCATCTCCTTGATGCGGGCGATGCCCTCCTCGCCGCGCTCCTCAACGATGTCGGTCGCACCGAACTCGCGAGCCAGGGCCTGGCGGTCCGCGTGGCGCGACATGGCGATGATGCGTGAGGCACCCTGCTGGCGGGCGCCGATGATCGCGCCCAGGCCCACAGCCCCGTCACCCACGATGACGATGGTTGCGCCGGGACCAGCCCCGGCCTCGTCAGCGGCGAACCAACCGGTGCCCAGCACGTCGGAGGCGGCCAGGAGCGAGGGAATCTGCTCGCGCGTGGGCGTGCCGGGGGTCTTGACCAGCGTGCCGTCCGCGAGGGGGATGCGCGCATACTCGGCCTGAGTGCCGCCAGTGCGCGTGCCAACGAAAGGCTCACCCTGGGCGGCGGCGGTCGCGCAGCGCGAGGGGTAGCCGGTGCGGCAGATCGCGCACTCGCCGCAGGAGATGCAGAAGGAGCCGACGACGAAGTCGCCGGGGCGCACGGTGGTGACGGCCGAGCCAACCTCGACGACGGTGCCGACGTACTCGTGGCCCATGCGCTGCTCGTGGACGGGCTGGGCGCCGCGGTAGGGCCACAGGTCCGAGCCGCAGATGCAGGTGGCCGCCAGCCTGATGATGGCGTCCGTTGGTTCCAGGATGGTGGGCATCGGCATCTCTTCGACGGTGACGTTGCCGGGTTCGTGCATGACGACGGCGCGCATGGTGCTCCTCGCTCGGGTGGCTCTGTTACGTTCACGCTATCCCGGTTGAGAGGTTTTCGTTGCCGCTGTCCATTGTTCCCTTTCTCTCAGGTGACGAGGTTTTGGCGCGGTTTCGGGGCACACAGCGTTTTTCGAGGGGCGAACACCAGGTAAAACGCGGTAGGGTGTCGCCATGTCAGTCGAGTTTGTATCCGCCGCGCGCGCGACCCGAGCGGTCGCGCATGACGCGCCGTTGCGACTCGTCGACACCTTCGGCCGAGTGGCCCGTGACCTGCGGGTTTCCTTGACGGATCGCTGTAATCTGCGCTGCTCCTACTGCATGCCGCCCGAGGGGCTGGACTGGCTGCCGGTTGAGGAGACGCTGACTGACGCGGAGGTTGTGCGCCTCGTTCGCATCGGTGTCGAGCAGCTGGGTATCCGCCAGGTCCGCTTTACTGGCGGCGAGCCGCTGCTGCGCCGAGGCCTCGAGACGATTATTGCGGAGTGTGCCCAGCTTGTGACCGACGAGGGGCGTACGCCCGACCTGGCGCTGACGACGAACGCGCTGGGCTTGGCCAAGCGTGCCCAGGGCTTGAAGGACGCGGGCCTGGTTCGCGTCAACATTTCCCTGGATTCCCTGGATCGTGAGCATTACGCGGCGATTACGAGGCGCGACCGCCTCGATGACGTCCTCGAGGGGATCGAGGCCGCCGCGCGCGCGGGCCTGAGTCCGATCAAGGTCAACACCCTGGTGCTGCGGGGCATGAACGAGGCCGACCTGCCCGACCTGGTCGACTACTGCCTGGATCGGAGCATTGAGCTGCGCGTTATCGAGCAGATGCCGATCGGCCCGCCGGACACGTGGGATCGTCAGAACATCCTGACGGCGGACGAGATCCTGCACATCATGGGGACTCGCCACACGCTGACCCCCGCGCAGCGCGAGGACCCACATTCGCCCGCGGGGCGCTGGATCGTGGACGGCGATCCGACCAAGATGCTCGGCGTCATTGCCTCCGTGTCCGAGCCCTTCTGTGGGGCGTGTGATCGTACCCGCCTGACCTCGGACGGCATGGTGCGTTCCTGCCTGTTTTCCACGGAGGAAACCTCGCTGAGGGACCTGCTGCGCGGTGGCGGGGATGACGCGCAGATCGCCGCGCGCTGGGCCGACGCCATGTGGGCCAAGCCGGCCGCGCACGGCCTCAATATCGATGCCTTTGCGCGCCCGTCGCGCACCATGAGCCGTATTGGCGGGTAACGCCCCGGCTAATTGCGTAACACCGGTGTTTTGTAACAGCGGTCGATAGAGGCCTGGGATGCCCGGAGAATCTGCGCGGAAACCCTAGTTTTCCTTGTCCCCACAAGGGTGGCGTACGCCACAAAACGATGCACCGATGGTCTGTTATTTCGCTTGGTAGCCTCCGTGTTAAAGAACGTCCGGCGCACGCCCGCGCCCGGACTCCCTTCAGACACGAGGAGAGCCATGAGCGCGACCGACCCCGCGGCCAAGAAGAGCCGCTACCTGCTCACTGACTGGAACCCCAACGACGAATCCAAGTGGGACTCGAAGCTTGCGTGGCGCACGCTGTGGATCACGACCTACTCGCTGATCCTGGCCTTCTGCGTCTGGTTCCTGCCCAGCGCGATCGCGCCGAAGCTGAATCTTCTCGGCTTTGGCCTGGACAAGGTTTAGCTGTACTGGCTGACCGCCCTCCCCGGCCTCGCCGCCGGCATCCTGCGCCTCATCTACATGTTCCTGCCCCCGCTCATCGGCACCCGCAAGCTCGTGGGCATCACCTCCCTGCTGTGCATCATCCCCATGGCCGGCTGGTTCTTCGCGGTCCAGGACAAGACGACTCCCTACTGGGTCCTGCTGACCCTGGCCTTCATGTGTGGCATCGGCGGCGGCGCGTTCTCCGGCTACATGCCCTCGACCGGCTACTTCTTCCCCAAGCGCCTCGTCGGCACGGCGCTCGGCCTGCAGGGCGGCATCGGCAACCTCGGCATGTCTGTCATCCAGCTGGTCGGCCCCATCCTCATGGGCTTCGGCCTGGTCGGCATGACCTGGCTTGCCCCGCAGACGCAGGTCGGCGAGCAGGCCGGCGAACACGTCGGTGAGAGCATCTGGGTCTACAACGCAGCGGCCTTCTTCGTCCCCTGGTGCATCCTCGCGGCGATCCTCGCCTTCATCTGGCTGCGCGACGTGCCCGTCAAGGCCAACATCAAGCAGCAGCTGGACATCTTCTCCAACCCCAACACCTGGTACATGACCATCCTCTACGTCATGACCTTCGGCCTGTTCTCCGGCTTCTCCGCCGTCTTCGCCCTCCTCATCAACAACCAGTTCGGCGGCGACTCCATCCTCAAGCTGGGCGTCAAGGGCGCGACCTTCGCCTTCCTCGGCCCCCTCATCGGCTCGATCATCCGCATGTCCTGGGGCATCTTCTGCGACCGGATGGGCGGCGCCATCTGGACCTTCATCTCCGGCGTCGGCATGGCCATCACGCTGGGCGGCGTCGCCTGGGTCCTCAAGAACCCCACCGGTTGGACCGACTTCTACATCTTCATGGCGCTCATGCTCACCATGTTCCTGTTCTCCGGCTTCGGTAACGCCGGTACCTTCAAGCAGATGCCGATGATCATGCCGGCCCGCCAGGCCGGCGGCGCCATCGGCTTCACCTCGGCGATCGCGTCCCTCGGCCCCTTCCTGGTCGGCGTCGCGCTCTCCGCCATCAGCGCCCCGGTCTTCTTCGCGGGCTGCGCCATCTTCTGCGCCCTGTGCTCGGTCCTGTGCTGGATCATGTACGCGCGCAAGAACGCCCCGTTCCCCGGCTGATCCACCCGGCACTGCGTGGTGCCGACGGACCTGCCACCGCCTCGTCAATCGACTCTTAGGAGCACCCCATGACGAATCTCGAATCCGATATGACCTTCCCGACCTACGGCGGCGAGGTCAAGCCCGCGACCGGCGCGACTCTGTTTGCGCTCGGCTCGTGGCTGCGTCGCGGCAAGGCGTCCGCCGACGCGCGCCAGCTCTTCCTAGAGGGCGGCCGCGACGGCGACTCCTTCTACCGCGACCGCTGGAGCTACGACAAGATCGTGCGCTCCACCCATGGCGTGAACTGCACGGGCTCATGCTCGTGGAAGATCTTCGTCAAGGACGGCGTCATCACCTGGGAAACCCAGCAGACTGACTACCCGACCACCGGCGCGGACATGCCCGAGTACGAGCCCCGCGGCTGCCCGCGTGGCGCGGCGTTCTCGTGGTACGAATACTCGCCGACCCGTATCAAGTACCCCTACGTGCGCGGCGTCCTGCTCGACATGTTCCGCGAGGCCAAGAAGCGCCTCGGGGATCCCGTCGACGCGTGGGCCGCGGTCGTTGAGGACCCGGAGAAGGCGCGTGCCTACAAGTCGCAGCGTGGCCGCGGCGGCATGGTCCGCGTGTCGTGGGAAGAGGCGATGGAGATCGTCGCCGCCGCCTACGTGCACACGATCAAGCAGTACGGCCCCGACCGCATCGCCGGCTTCTCGGTCATCCCCGCCATGTCGATGATCTCCTACGGTGCGGGCTCCCGCTTCCACGAGCTCATCGGCGCCACGATGCTGTCCTTCTACGACTGGTACGCGGACCTGCCTCCAGCCTCGCCTCAGGTGTTCGGCGACCAGACCGACGTGCCCGAGGCCGGCGACTGGTTCAACTCGCAGTACCTCATCATGTGGGGCACGAACCTGCCGCTGACCCGTACCCCCGACGCTCACTTCATGGCCGAGGCCCGCTACCACGGCCAGAAGGTCATCGTCGTGTCCCCGGACTTCGCGGACAACACGAAGTTCGCGGACGACTGGTTGCGCGTCCAGCCCGGCACGGACGGCGCCCTGGCGCAGGCGATGGGCCACGTCATCCTCAAGGAATTCCACGTCGGCAAGCGCGAGCCCATGTTCCTCGATTACATGAAGCGCTACACCGACTCCCCGTTCCTGGTGGAGATTAACGAGGTCGGCGAGGGTGCCCACGAGGGCGTCGCCCCGACGACCCTGGTCCCCGGCAAGTTCCTGACGGCCGCCAAGATGCCCGCAGGCACGACCGAGCGTACCGAGAACAACCAGTTCCGTCCCCTCGTCATCGAGGCCGACGGCACGGTCAAGGACCCGGGCGGCACGCTCGCCGATCGCTTCGGCGAGGAGGGCGCCGGCCACTGGAACCTCAACCTGGACGGCGTCGAGCCCGTCATGTCCATCATGGACACGGACGAGTGGGAAGCCGCCCTGATCGCCCTGCCGCGCTTCGACCTGCCCGCAGCCTCTGGCCAGGCCTCGGTCGGCGGCGGCTACGTGAAGCGTGGCGTGCCCGCGCGCCGCGTCAACGGCCGCCTCGTGACGACCGTGTTCGACATCCTGCTCGCCCAGTACGCCGTCGAGCGTGAGGGCCTGCCGGGTGAGTGGCCCACCGACTACATGGACGCCTCCACGCCGGGCACCCCTGCGTGGCAGGAGGAGTTCACGTCGGTTCCCGCCGCCGCAGCCATCAAGATCGGCCGCGAGTTCGCGCAGAACGCGGTTGAGACGCAGGGCCGTTCCATGATCCTCATGGGCGCCGGCACGAACCACTACTACCACTCCGACGAGATGTACCGTACGTTCCTGGCGCTCACGGAAATGTGTGGCACCCAGGGCCGCAACGGCGGCGGCTGGGCCCACTACGTGGGTCAGGAGAAGGTCCGCCCGATCATGGGTTGGGGCTCCTTCACCTTCGCCCTGGACTGGGCACGCCCGCCGCGCCAGATGATCTCCACCGGCTGGTACTACATGACCACGGACCAGTGGCGCTACGACGGTGCTGCGGCCTCGGCCATGGGAAACCCGATCAAGTCCTCGAACCTGGACGGCAAGCAGCTGGTCGACACCCTCGTCGAGTCGGTTCAGCGCGGCTGGATGCCCTGCTACCCGACGTTCTCCAAGGGCTCGACCCAGCTGGGCCGCGAGGCCGCCGAGGCCGGCATGGCCCCCGCGGAATACGTGTCCCAGGAGCTGCGCGAGGGTCGCCTCCAGTTCGCGATCGAGGACCCGGACGCCCATCACAACGTCCCGAAGATCCTCGCGAACTGGCGTACGAACCTGCTCGGCTCGTCCGCGAAGGGCACCGAGTTCTTCCTGCGTCACATGCTGGGTACCGGCAACGAGGTCAACGCCGAGGAGCTGGAAGAGGGCAACCGTCCCGCGTCCGTCAACTGGCGTGAGGCTCACCCCGGCAAGCTCGACCTCATGTGGGTCGCGGACTTCCGTAACACCTCGACGACGCTGCACTCCGACGTGGTGCTGCCCGCCGCCACGTGGTACGAGAAGCACGACCTGTCCTCCACGGACATGCACCCCTTTATGCACTGCTTCGACGAGGCCGTGAACCCGCCGTGGGAGGCACGCACTGACTTCGAGGTGTTCCAGACCCTGGCTCGCCTCGTCGGCCGCATGGCCCCCGGCCACCTGGACACCCAGACGGACGTCGTCGCGGTTCCGCTGGGGCACGACTCCCCGGACGCCATGACCATGGCGGATGGCGTCGTTCCCGAGCAGACGTGGACGCCCGGCAAGACCATGCCGAAGCTGGTTGCGATCGAGCGCGACTACACGCAGGTCGGCTACAAGTACGACCGCATCGGACCGCTCGTGCCCAAGGCTGGCCTGGCCTCCAAGGGTGTGGCGTACAACATGCAGGAGGCGTACGAGCAGCTCGGCGACCTCAACGGCCGCGCCCCCATGGACGGCAACGCCGGCGAGGGCATGCCGCTGTGCGACACCGCCATCAAGGCGGCGAACATGGCGCTGCGCTTCTCGGGCACCACGAACGGCTCGCTGGCCGTTCAGGGCTTCCGCACGCTGGAAAAGCGCGTCGGCAACGAGATGGCGTTCCTGGCCGAAGGTGACGAAGAAAAGAAGATCACCTACCAGGACACCGTCCTGCAGCCGCGCAGCGTCATCACCAGCCCCGAGTGGTCGGGCTCCGAGCACGGCGGACGCCGCTACAGCGCCTTCGTGCAGAACGTCGAGTGCCGCAAGCCGTGGCACACGCTCACGGGTCGCCCGCAGTTCTACATCGACCACGACTGGATGATGGACATGGGCGAGTCCCTGCCGATCTTCCGTCCCCCGCTCGACCTGGCGCACATCTACGGTGAGCGCCCCGTCGGCGACCATCGTCCCGGTCAGCCGGGTCAGGCCGAGGTCGCGGTGCGCTACCTGACGGTCCACAACAAGTGGGCCATCCACTCCCAGTACTACGACAACCCGTACATGCTGACGCTGGGTCGTGGTGGCCAGACGGTGTGGATGAGCCCGCAGGACGCCGAGAAGATCGGCGTGCGCGACAACGAGTGGATCGAGGCGAAGAACCGTAACGGCACCGTGTCGGCTCGCGCCGTTGTCTCCCACCGCATCCCGGAGGGCACGGTGTTCATGCACCACGCCCAGGATCGCCAGATCAACACCCCGCTGAACGAGGAGTCCGGCAAGCGCGGCGGTACGCACAACTCGCTGACCCGAATCTTCATTAAGCCGAGCCACCTGGCCGGCGGATACGCGCAGTTCGCCTACGCGTTCAACTACTACGGTCCCACCGGCAATAACCGCGACGAGGTCACGGTTATCCGCCGCCGCTCCCAGGAGGTGCAGTTCTGATGAAGGTCATGGCTCAGATCGCGATGGTGATGAACCTCGACAAGTGCATTGGCTGCCACACCTGTTCGGTCACCTGTAAGCAGGTGTGGACGAACCGCGAGGGCACCGAGTACATCTGGTTCAACAACGTCGAAACCCGTCCCGGCGTGGGCTACCCCCGCGGCTGGGAGGACCAGAAGAAGTGGAAGGGTGGCTGGAAGCGCACCGCCACGGGCCGCCTCGTTCCCCGTCAGGGCGGACGCGTCGCCTCGCTCGCGAAGATCTTCGCGAACCCGACGCAGCCGACCATGAAGGACTACTACGAGCCGTGGACGTACGAGTACGACAAGCTGCTCCAGGCGCCCGCGAACTCCCGCGCGATCCCGACGGCCCGCGCGAAGTCCAAGATCACGGGCGAGCACATCGACAAGCCCGAGTGGGGCCCGAACTGGGACGATGACCTCGGTGGCTCCATGGAGACCCTGGATCAGGACCCCGTCCTGCACCAGATGAACCTCCAGGTCGCCAAGACCATCGAAGACGCGTACATGTTCTACCTGCCTCGCATCTGCGAGCACTGCCTGAACCCGACCTGTGTGTCGGCGTGCCCCTCGGGCGCGATGTACAAGCGCTCCGAGGATGGCATCGTCCTGGTCGACCAGGATCAGTGCCGCGGCTGGCGCATGTGCGTGTCCGCCTGCCCCTACAAGAAGGTCTACTTCAACCACAACACGGGCAAGGCCGAGAAGTGCACGCTGTGCTACCCGCGCCTCGAGGTCGGCCAGCCGACCATCTGCTCGGAGACCTGCGTGGGTCGCCTGCGCTACATGGGCGTGCTGCTCTACGACGCGGACCGCGTCACCTGGGCCGCCTCCCAGGAGGACGAGCGCGACCTGTACCGCGCCCAGCGCGAGATCCTGCTCGACCCGAACGACCCGCAGGTGGTCGCCCAGGCTCAGGCCAACGGCGTTCCCCACTCGTGGATCACGGCCGCCCAGCAGTCCCCGATCTGGAAGCTCATCACCGAGTACGAGGTCGCCCTGCCGCTGCACCCCGAGTTCCGTACCCTGCCGATGGTCTGGTACGTGCCGCCGCTGTCCCCGGTCGTCGACCAGGTGACCGCGTCCGGCAGCGACGGCGAGGACCACAAGGTCCTGCTGTCCGCCATCTCGCAGATGCGTATCCCGCTGGAGTACCTGGCCGGCCTGTTCACGGCCGGAGACACGGCTCCCGTGGAGCTGGCGCTGCGTCGCCTCGCCGCGATGCGCTCCTACATGCGCGACGTCTTCGTCGACAACCCGACGAACGAGGAGATCCCGGCCTCCGTGGGCATGACCTCGGAGAAGGTCAAGGAGATGTACCGACTGCTGTCGATCGCCAAGTACGACGACCGCTTCGTCATCCCGACCGCCCACCCCGAGATGCCGCGCGGCATCAAGGAGCTCGAGGGCTGCCCGGTGTCCTACGACGTCGAGGCCTTCCACGGCCTGGCCCCCGCCACGTCGAACCGCCCGATGGGTGGCTCGTCGCCGGAGGGACGCCAGATGCTCCCTCTTGAGGTCGTTCGATGAGTACTTTCGTCGGCATTCCGCGTATTCCTACGGCCGCTCCGGAAACGGAGATGGACCCGCAGGACGCGCGCGGTGTGCGCATGGCGGTCTCGGTCCTCCTGGACTACCCGGGGGATGACTTCGAGACCAAGCTGGACGCGGTCGAGGAGGCTCTGGCGGACCTGCCGGAGCCGGCCTCGGCGTCCCTGGCCTCGTTCGTGAGCTACGCTCGCGCCGCTGGCCTGCGCGCCATGCAGACCACCTACGTGGAGACGTTCGACCAGCGCCGACGCTGCGCGCTCGGCCTGACGTACTACACGCACGGCGACACCCGCGGACGCGGCCAGGCCATCTTGGCCTTCAAGGAGGTCCTGCGCCGCGCCGGTTTCGAGATGGAACGCGAGGAGCTTCCCGATCACCTGCCGGTGGTCCTGGAGTTCGCCGCGTTCGACGAGACCGGCACGGCCGAGGGCCTGCTGCGCTCCAACCGCGAGGGCATCGAGGTGATCCGCACGGCGCTGCGCGCTGCGGACTCCCCCTACGCGCCGCTGCTGGACGCGCTGGTCGCGACGCTGCCCGAGCCGGACGAAAAGACCATTGAGGGCTTCCGTAAGCTCATTAGCCAGGGGCCGCCCACCGAGCTGGTGGGCGTGGGCGATCTGTCCGCGACGCCCTTCCCGACTTCCGATTCAACGATGGGACGGTAACGTTCATGGAATCCGCACTTATGCATGCCGCGTCTGCAGCCGAGACGCAGTCGCTGTCCTTCCTGGACATTGCCCTGTGGGTGGTCCTGCCCTACGTGTCCTTCGCGATCCTCATTGTGGGCCTCGCGTGGCGCTACAAGACGGACCAGTACGGGTGGACGTCTCGTTCCTCGCAGTGGAATGAGCCGGCCATCCTGCGTTGGGCATCGCCGATGTTCCACTTCGGTGTCCTCTTCGTGTTCGTGGGCCACGTCATGGGCCTCGTGATCCCGAAGACGTGGACCGAGGCGGCCGGTGTGCCTCAGCACGTCTACCACCTGATGGCGACGATCCCCGGATCGATCGCCGGACTCATGACGATCCTCGGCCTCGCGCTCCTGATCTACCGCCGCCTGGTGGTCAAGTCGGTGCGCGTGGCGACGACCCGCATGGATATCGTCACCTACGTCATGCTGACTATCCCGGTGCTCCTGGGCGGCGCGGCGACGCTGCTCAACCAGGTGCTCGGCGGTCACGAGGGCTACGACTACCGCGAGACGATCTCCGTCTGGTTCCGGTCGATCTTTTACCTGCACCCGCAGGCGCACCTGATGGTCGACGTGCCCCTCAGCTTCAAGCTGCACATCATCGCTGGTCTGCTGCTCTTCTGCATCTGGCCGTTCACCCGCCTCGTGCACGCGGTGAGCGCGCCGGTCGGCTACGTGGCGCGTCCCCCGGTGATCTACCGGTCGCGCGACGAGCGCCGCACGCACGAGATCACGCGCGGCGGTATGTCGGACTGAATGGCGCGGCTCGGTCCCGGTCTCGATTGACGAGGCCGGGGCTGGGCGGGCGCAGCGCGCGGGGGCGGGCGTTTGCTCGCCCCTTCGTCGTATATGGAGGGAACTGTGGCCTGATCTGTGATTGTGTTCTATGACCCCTTCAATTGTTTCCGATGAGTGACATTGGTCGTGCGTGTTGGCCGTTGAGCTGGGTAAAATTGTGTTTGATTTGTAAGTAATGTAAGGAAGCTAAAGCCGTACGGGGATGCCATCGTTGTGTATTTCCGCTGATTAAGAGGGAGAGAGGATAGATATGACTGACACCTCCCATTCTCGGACTCTGGCCGAGACGCTCGAGGCAATGGCTGCCCTCACACCCGCCCAGCACGCTCTCCTGGAGCGTATTTCGCAGCATGCGACGCCCGTGACCGTCGCGGAGTTGGCTCAGGAGGCCGGCCTGCACGTGTCCAGCGTGCGCGAGACCCTGGAGGGTCTTTTTGGCGTGGGCCTCGTGGAGAAGCAGCAGCTTCCGTCGTCGGGGCGCGGCCGTCCGGCGCTCGGCTATTCGACGACGACCCCGGCGGACCCGTCCTTTGCGGCTCAGATGTTGCAGCAGCTGACCTCGTCCATGCTCGCGTGGCTGCGCGCCGACGCCGCGGACCCGGCTGCGTCGGTGCGTGAGATCGGCGCCCGCTGGGCGGACGCTGCCTTGGAGACGATGTCGGTGCCTGACCACAGTCACGCAACGCGCCGCGTCGCTCGTGAGAACTTCAACATCGCTGGTCATCTGGGCAAGGTGCGCCTGTTCATGAACGCGATGGGGTTCGCCTCGGTGCCTCACGAGAGCGATCAGATGGCGGTCGTGCTGACGGCCTGCCCGTTCACGGAGCCCGGTGCGCCTGACGATCTGGCCCTTGAGCTGCGTCGCGGCATTGTCGAGCGCGTCTTCGAGCGCACGGCGACGGGTACGGCGAGCTGGTCGGTGGAGGTCGATCCGATCGACCCGCTGCGCCTGACGGTGTTCCTGCGCCCGCTGGATGAGCCGAACCCGAAGCCGCTGTCGACGACGGTGCATTTCTTCGGTGGGGCCGCTGAGGCGGCCGGCGGCTACATGCGCGAGCTGGCGTCCTCGGAGACGCCCGCGACCCTCGGCGAGTTGGTTGCGTACCTGAGTGATGGCAACCCGGATCTGGGGCGTATCCTCGACGTGTCGAGCTTCCTGGTCAACGAGCGTTCGGCCCGCCTGGACGCGGACCTGATGCCGGGCGTGCGCGTCGACGTGTTGCCGCCCTTTGCTGGCGGGTGAGAGATTCTTAGCATTTGCGTGGAACGGTCAGGGTTTACATAAAATCCGGGCCGTTTCCACGTAAAATGGCAGTAATCATCTCCCGTTCTTGGAGGATCCCATGTCAGCAGAGATTGCAACAGGTATTACTGACGACCCCCTCGACTCGGGCTCACTGATTGACAGTGCGCGCCGCGACACGTGTGGTGCGGTCGCGTCTTTCATCGGTGCCGTGCGTAACCACGACGGGGGAGAAGGGGTGGACGCGATCGAGTATTCGGCGCATCCGTCCGCCTCGCAGATTTTGCGCGAGATCGTCGGCGAGTTCGCGGATCGGCCCGGTGTGCATTGCATCGTTGCGTGGCACCGTGTCGGACACCTCGGGATCGGCGAGGATGCGATGGTGGTGGCGGTGGCCGCCGAGCATCGCGCCCAGGCGTTCCGCGCGGTGGAGGGCATCGTCGAGGAAGTCAAGGCGAAGCTGCCGGTGTGGAAGAAGCAGGAGCTGACCGACGGTTCCCACAACTGGTCGGGCCTGTAAACGATGACGATTGGCGACCCGTACACGCGCGACGCGGCGGTCTTTGGCCGCTCGGTCGCGGTGCCGCTGCGTTGTGCGCCCGTCGCGTACGAGGCCGGGGATCCTGCGTTGGAGCGTTTCCGACGCAATTGGCTGGTGTCCGGCATCGGCGAGGCGGGTCAGGCGCGTCTGGCGGCTTCGCGTGTTCTCGTGGTGGGCGCGGGCGGCCTGGGCTCGCCCGTCTTGCTGTACCTGACGGCGGCGGGCGTTGGGACGATCGGCATCTGCGACTCCGACGTGGTCGATACGTCGAACTTGCAGCGCCAGCTCCTGCACGGCGAGGCCGACGTGGGGATCCCGAAGCCGGATTCGGCGGTGCGTCACCTGTCTGGTCTCAATTCCATGGTGCATTTCGAGCGCTTCGGGCATGTGACGCGCGAGTGGCTGGATGAGCATGGGCACGAGTGGGACCTGATCGTCGAGTGCACGGATAGCTTCGACGCGAAGTACCTGGTGGCTGACTACTGCGCGGATTCGGGCGTGCCCCTCGTGTGGGGCACGGTCGTGCGCATGGCCTACCAGGTCAGCGTCTTCTGGTCCGCCGCGCCCGCTCCCGTCCCGGCCTTGACGTTGCGGAGCTTGCACCCGGTCCAGCCTCCCCCGGGGGCGACGCCGGCCTCGCCCGAGGTGGGCGTGCTGGGCCCGGTCGTCGGCCAGGCGGGCACGACCATGGCGACCGAGGCCATCAAGGTGCTGGTCGGTTTCGGCGAGCCGCTTATCGGCCGCGTCCTCATGGTGGATGCGGCGACGCAGCGTACGGACGTGCTGACCTTCGCGCCGTGGGAGTGAGTGGCGTGGGGGCGGCCTTGTCGTACGGCACGGGCGTGCCCCGCGCGCAGCTGGCGGCGATGGTCGTCGGCGGTGGGGGCGGTGAGCGCCTGGGTGGCGTTTCCAAGCCTGACCTGGTGCTGGGCGGTGTGCGCCTGATCGACCGCGTGTGCGCGGCCCTGGGCGAGGTGGCTGAGGCGGGCGTGGTGGCCGTCGTTCCGCCGACCGTGCGCGTGCCTGTCGGCGTGGGGCGGACTCTTGAGGACCCGCCTGGCGGAGGTCCCCTCGCCGGGATCGACGCGGGACTGGCTGCCCTGTCCGTGGGGGCCGACACGTGGGTGGTCGTCGTGTCCGTGGACTGCCCGGGCATCGCCGAGGTCCTGCGCGGGCTCCTCCGCGATCCTGCGGGTCCGGGGTGCGACGGGCGTATCATGCGCGGCGGGGATCCCGAGCCTTTCGATCAGTACCTCATGGGCGTCTACCGCGCGGGCGCGCTGCGCCGGGTTATCGACGAGGCCGTGGCGCGGCACGGGAGCGTGCGCGGCATGGGGGTGCGCCGTGTCCTGCGCGCCCTGACGCTGGAGCGGGTGGACGTGAGCGCGGACGTGTGTCGCGACGTCGATACGCCCGAGGATCTGGCCTGGTGGGGGTCATACTTCGACCGATGATTTGTCAGTAATGCCTGAGTGGGTATAGGTTTAGAGAGTAAGTGTCAAGGCCTTTCATCCCACCCAGGTGCGCTCATGAATCTTCGTTACGGACATTGGTGTCAGCGACTCGGACTGACCATAGTGTCAGGAATCGTTGCCACTTTTCTTGCCCCAGCCGCCCGCGCGGCCCCTATTGACGAGCAGGGGGCGCAGAGTGATTCCAGCATTGCCGACTCGCAGGTGTCAAGATCCGAGGAGGAAGCTCAGAGCGGCTCTGCTGCCGTGGACCAGGCGAGTGCCCGCGACGCTGATTCTGCTGACGCGGCCACGGCCTCGTCCGAGGAGAGGGCGGAGGAAGGGGGCAGCGCCCACGTCCTGACCTTCCCCGGCGCGAGCGGGCCGACGCGCATCCACTTCCTCTCGACGCAGGGGGCAGCGGATGCGATCCTCCTCGAATCGCGCGGTGTTTTCGCCATGATCGACGGCGGCGAAGGTCTCGGCGCGCCAGACGGCTCCGACCCACGCTACCCGTGGCGGGATGGAATCGAAGACCCGAGCAAGGGTGACACCGAGTGGGTCCTCGGGTATATGAGGCGCCACGGCGTCACCTCCTCGAACCTGGCGTTCTACCTGGGCACGCACGCGCACTCCGACCATATCGACAACGCCGATGACATTATCTACGAGTTTCACCCACAGGTAATCCTGACTCCCGAATACTCCGACGAGTGGATCACGGACAAGTCACGCCTATGGGACAACCAGTGGTGCTATGACAACATGATGACCGCCGCGCGATGGGCGGCATCCACGTACGGCGCGACCGTCATGCAGCACGTCAACGACGACGATACGCACATCCAGCTCGGCGACATGGACGTCCAGCTGATCCCCGTCGATCCGGACGAAAACTACAAGAAAGTCGGCGTGCGCGACGCGAACCTGATCGCCTACACGGCAAAAGTGAGCGCGTTTGGAAGCTCCGCGTACCTGGCGGCGGACCTTGAGGCGCGGGGCGGTTACGAGGATCGCATCGCCCCCATTGTCGGGCACGTCGACCTACTGAAAGCCGGGCACCACGGGATGTCGAGCTCGAACTTCCCTGCGTTCATGGAGGCGCTCAGTCCCTCCATGATCGTCCAGACGGGCCCGAAGTGGTTTACTCCCGACAATCTCACCGACAGTGTTATCCGCGGGAATGCATCATGGGCGCCAACCCTGGAACTATGGTCGGCGGGTTCCATCCCCGCTGTCGTCGCTACCTTCACCACCTCCGAGGGCATTTCCTATAACGATCTCTCGGCCGCGTCCTGGGGGCACGAATATGGCGGGGTTGTTCCGCGGGCCTGGTGGTTCAAGGGAGCGCGCCCATCGGCGACGACCGGATGGTGGCAGGGGCGCTCAGGCTACTGGTACTACTTCGCGGGCAAGCCTTCCGCCGAGGCCTCGGCGTGGGTATATGACCGCGGATCCTGGTACTGGATGGGGGCCAGTGGCGCGATGGCGACCTCCGAGTGGGTTAACGATGGAACGGGCTGGTACTACGTCGATGCATCCGGGCGTCTCGCCGGAAGCGGTTGGATGTGGGAGTCCGGCTCCTGGTACTACCTGACCGGCGGGCGTATGACTGAGGGGTGGTTGCTTGATCGCGGCACCTGGTACTACATGGATTCCCGCACGGGCGCGATGCGCACGGGCTGGGTCCAGGTCGATGATCGCTGGTACTACTTCGAGCCTTCCGGCGCCATGGCCACCGGCTGGTTGAACTCAGGAGGCAGCTGGTACTACATGAGTGGAAACGGTGCGATGAGCACCGGCTGGGTCGATGATCGTGGCGCCTGGTACTACATGGATTCCGCCGGCGTCATGGTGACCGGCACGGTGTCAATCGACGGGCGTTCCTCGTTGTTCTCGTCCTCGGGCCGATGGGTTGGTTACGCCTCCTGAACGTGGTGGTGCCTGCGGGGCGCGTCGTCTGGTGGTGCTGTCATCGGATGCTGTGTTGCCCCCTGACGTGGGACGACTGGCGTGAGTCGGGCGTGTGGGTGGCGGGCCAAGTGGAGCCTTCGTCGTGTCTCCGCGTGCCGTCGGGATGGCTGACCGGCCTGTTAGAGAGCGGCGCCATTGCGCGCTTGCGGCGGTGTCATCTGGGCTTTCGCGGGCTGTTTGACAGAATGGAGTCATTCTCGTGAAACCTTGTTGCTAGGCTGTTTAGTAACTTGACACACCTTATGATTTGTCGGTAACGTGTGTGCGGGTGTAGATTGACGTGGTCAGCTTTTAGTCGAAACATGTCTTCAAGGTGTGCACGTGAACAGTTATCACGGCAAAGTACTGCGTTTTATCGGTATGACCGTCCTGTCAGGACTCGTCGCGGCAAGCCTCGCCCCGGCCTCGTTCGCGGCCCCCAGCGACTCTCAGGAAGCGAATACCGAAACCCAGGTCAGCGCCACGGTCCTCTCCTATCCCGGAACAAACGGCCCGACCCGCATCCACATCATCACCACGACGGGCACAGCAGACGCGATCCTCCTTGAATCGCGCGGCGTCTTCGGCATGATCGACGGCGGCGAAGGCGTCGGCGCACCCGACGGCTCCGACCCTCGCTACCCCCTGCGCCCCGGCATCACCCCCGCCGAGCGCGGCGACACCGACTGGGTCCTGACCTATATGCGCGATCACGGCGTCACCTCCTCCAACCTCGCGTTCTACCTGGGCACGCACGCCCACTCCGACCACATCGACAACGCTGACGACATCATCCGCACCTTCCGGCCCAAGGCCATCTTCAGCCCCGAATACTCCGACAAGTGGATCACGAACCCGAACGGACTGTGGGACAACCAGTGGATCTACGACAACATGATCAACGCCGCCACGTGGGCCCGGAAAACCTACGGCGCGCAGCTCATCCAGCACGTCGACGGCTACAACACGCACGTGCAGCTGGGTGACATGGATGTCCAGATCATCCCCTTCGACCCCGAGGAGACTTACAAGAAGAAGGGGACCACGGACGCCAACCTCATGGGGTGGGGCGCCAAAGTCACCGCCTTCGGGCACAGTGCCTTCCTAGCCGCCGACCTCATGGACACCGAGGCCGACTGGGTAACCCACAACGGATTCGAGGCGCGCGTCGCCTCCGCCGTCGGCCACGTCGACCTGCTCAAAGCGGGCCACCACGGCCAGCGCAGCTCCAACTTCGAACCCTTCATGGCGGCCCTGAGTCCCTCCATGATCGTGCAGACCGGCTCCGAAACCCTCAGCCCCGATCGCCTCACCACCGACGTCATCCACGGCTCCGACCTGTGGGTCCCCATGGAAGAACTGTGGGAAAGGGGCCGCATCCCCTCCCTCATCACCACCTTCGCCCCCTCCGGCATCACCACCAACGACCTGACAAGCGCCTCCTGGGGCCACGAATACGACGGCGAAACCCCGCGCGCCTGGTGGTTCCAGGCCGGACGCCCCGCCGCCACGACCGGCTGGTGGCATGCCCCCTCCCACTCCTGGTACTACTTCGCGGGCAAGCCCAGCGCCGAGGCCTCGGCCTGGGTCAGCGACGGCGGGCACTGGTTCCGGGTGGACGAGACCGGCGCCATGATCTCGTCTACCTGGTTCAGTAGCGGCGGCCAGTGGTACTGGCTGGGCGCGAGTGGCGCCATGGCCACCTCAGGGTGGATCAACGACGGCACAGCATGGTACTACCTCGACGCCGACGGCCACCCCTCGGGCAACGGGTGGACCCGCATCGACGGCTCCTGGTACTACCTGAGCGCAGGCCGCGCCGCGACCGGGTGGGTGTCCAGCGGCGGGACCTGGTACTACATGGACCCCGCCAGCGCAGCCATGGCCTCGGGCTGGATCCGAGTGGGCGGCTCCTGGTACCACCTGGCCCCCTCCGGCGCGCTGAGCACCGGCTGGCTGCGCGACGGCGGCGCCTGGTACTACATGGACCCCGCCAGTGGAGCCATGGCCGCGGGAGCCCGGAACATCGACGGGCGGCGATCTACCTTCGACCCCTCGGGCCATTGGATCGGATACGCCTCCTGACGAGTCGAGGATCTCTTCGCGAATATCCTGCCTGGGCGCCGGCCCGGCCGCACATGGAAGCGGCCGGGCGGCGCTTATATGTAGCGTTTTTCGTGGTGTGTTGATTGTTCAAAGGGGGTGGGTGGCGTAGAGCACCCGGAATTCATTCCTGAGAAGATGTAGAATTTTTGCATCTAATTCGGAAAGAGAGAGTGCGATGCTGCGGGTCCTTCACCTCGACAACTGGAAGTCCTTTTCTGAGCCGGTTGATTTTACGATGATTGCGGGGAAGGAGAGTCGCTACGGTGGGACTCTCTATCGTGACGGAAAGTCCCGTGTCCTGCCCGTTGCGGCAATCTACGGTGCAAACGCAGCGGGAAAGTCGACCCTGCTCGATGCCCTGGCTCACCTGCAGGTCATGCTGCGCGAGCCACGCAAGCGCGGGCAGCGCCTGCACTATCACCCGCATCAGCTCTTCGGGACGGATCGGCCCAGCGTCATTGGGGTCGAAATCGTCCTGGATGTGCAGGACACGACCTCGGATCGAAAGGCCATCGTCTACTACGAGGTAGCCTTCAATGCGGATGCAATCGTCGAGGAAGTCCTCTACCGCCTGCGCTCGGAAGACGAGGAGGCGGTCTTCGTGCGCCAGGGGCAGGACATCGCTCTTTATGGTGATCTGGAAGATGATTCGTCGCTCGATGCCGCCTCGAAGACAGTCCAGCCCAATCGTCTGTTCCTCGAGACCTGCTTCAATGCAGCTTTGGTCGACGATGAGAACAGCCTGCTGGGTTCTGTCATCGACTGGTTTAAACGCCTCACCATTGTGGGGAGAGGCGCGCGCTACATCCTCATGCCTCAGCAGATTGCCCACGATGATGCATTTCGTGCTGCCGTCGGGCAGGGGTTGACGGTTGCCGACACCGGTATTTCAGGTATTTGCTACACGAGCGTTCCTCGGGACAAGGTTCCGGCACAAGACAAGGTTCTCGAAGAGATCGAAGATCAGCTGACCGACAAGACCTCCGAAGCATACCTTACTGCTGAAAGCGGGGCTGTTTTTCGTGCTCGGCTCGGTGATGATGGTGACGTCGTGTACGAGCGCCTCGTGACCGTCCATAAGGACGGTGCTCACGAGTTTCGTCTTCCTCTCGAGCAGGAATCCGACGGGAGCATTCGTTACCTGAATCTATTGCCCATCCTGTACTGGGCGGGAAAAAGCCAGCACTCGGGGGTTTACCTGATCGACGAACTCGAAGATTCTCTTCATCCCAAGCTGACGGAGGAGCTGCTTCGGCTGTTCCTTGACTCATCGGGGCCGGGCGAGAAGCGTCAGCTGATCTTTACGACGCACGAGCTCCACCTCCTGCGTGCCGACCTGCTGCGGCGCGATGAGATTTGGCTGGTCGAGAAGAACGAACACCGGTCTGAATTGACGCGGCTGACTGACTTTCCTTCCGACGTGCTTCGAAAGGGCAGTGACCTACCGCGGATATACATGTCGGGTCGCCTCGGTGGCGTCCCACGGATCTAGGGGGCGTCATGGGTAAGAAGAAGCAGGCGCCGACGAGGCACTCCTCTCGGGGAAAACGAGGGAAATCCTTCGATAAGGCCCCTCGGCCAGTTGTTATTCTCGCCGTCGAGGGGGCAACGGAGAGGGAATACCTGAAGGCGCTCAACCAGTGGCGCTATCGGGGAGCTTTCGCCTTCGATTTCTGTCGCAATCGAGACAAGTCGTCGCTGAAGAATCTCATCGTCAGTATCAAGCGGAAGGCTGATGATGTTGGGCGTGATGGTGCTGCTGGAGCCTGGATCGTCTGTGACGTGGATGATAACGCCCCCCATATTCATGATCTGGAGAACTGGTTGGCTGGGGTCAGTGGGTATCTCCGCGCAGTGGCACTGTCGAATCCCTGTATTGAGGCGTGGTTCGTCTACCACTGCGCGGACGTCTGTTCGAGCCGGACCGCAAGTGCTGTCGTTGAGGAACTCAAGAGCAAGTGGGAACGGGGAGCTTATGAGAAAGCAACGGAAATTCCTCAGTGGCTTATCGATCAAACCGACGAGGCCTGTTCACGGGTGCAACAAAGGCGGTTGAGTTTTGCGCAGGGTGCGACAGCGTGGGACGAGGCGCCCTGGAGCGATATGCCTGAGTTGATCGCATGGCTCGACCAGCTGTCGCCACGACACTCTGAATAAAACGGCCACTGGACCGGATACGCTTCCTGACACGCCCCACGGGCATTGCAGGAGATTCTGACGAAGCGCCGCTCACCGCTGAAAACGCAGGTGAGCGGCGCTCCTCGCTGTGCTTTGAAGACATCATTCCCGCACGAAAGGCAGCTCAGATGTCGTCACGCCCCTATCGCACCGCCATCCTCGCCCTCGCTGCGGTGGCCGCCACGGCCTCGTCTCTTGCTCTGTCCCGGCCATGGTTCCCCACAAATGTCGCACGTAATTTCCATGTAAACCTTTCAAGATTTGAAATCGCATCGTTGATATTCTGCGGAAATCTCGATACCTTAGAAAACTAAGGGGAACCAAATTACGTGCGACTTTTGGGGGGCGTGGGCGAGGAGGGGGTGGGGAATAGCTGAGGTCAGCGCTGCTCGTCTAGCTGGTGGAAGATCGCGGGCAGGAGAGGCGTCACGACCTCGAGGGTGTCGAGCGCGCCGCCGCGCGAACCCGGCGAGGAGATGATGAGCGCGCCCGAGGCGTCGCGCGCGGTCACGCCCACGACCTCGCGCGAGAGGGGCGACAGCGGGGTGTTGGCCAGACCGTGGGCGCGGATCTGCTCGGCGATGCCGGGGATCTCGACCTCGATGATCGAGCGGACCACCTCGGGCGCGTAGTTGCCGACCCCGAAGCCCGATCCGCCCAAGATCAGGATGAAGCGAGCGCCCGCCTCAAGCGCGTTGCGGACCTCGAGCTCGAGGATTGTGTCACTCTCGGGAGTCGTCATGATCGACACCGGGCCGAGGCCCGCCTCGGCCAGCGCGACGACGCACGCGGGGGTCGTGCGATCCTCCTTTGCGCCCGTGTGGACGCGGTCCGAATAGATGATGATGTGGGTGCTGATCTGGCTCAGGTCGTAGTCGACTGGCGTGGGCATGGTGTCCTCCGTGTGGATATTCGTGCGTATGAGTGTGATCCTAGTCCCTTGCTTGTCTGCGGGTGAGGCGGTTGTGTGGGCGGGGTCGCGCGATTTATGCCCGTTGGGTCCGAGGCAATTGCCGGGTGAGCCGGTCTGCGCGCGCCTGGCTGGGCGGTGTGGGGGTTTGTCGGGCGTCGGACACTCATTAAAAAGGGTTTGGCTACGCTCAAATGGGGGAGTGGTTATCGGCGCAATGGCGCTACCTTCAGACGATGATTGGTGTAGGTGAGGGTGCCTGTTGCCCCTTGCTCACACCATTGTTAGATTAATGTCGTTCAATTCCCTCTCAAAAGGAGATGCTCGTGCGCTCCCCGCGTATCCTCCCCGTCATCGGCGCCGCCGCCCTGGCGCTGGCCGCCTGCTCAGGAAACACGACCCCGCAGGCCGACACCACGGCCTCGTCCGACGATACCCAGGTCCCCTCCCGCGAACTCGTCCTCAACGTCTACGCCGCCGCCTCACTGACCGAGACCTTCGAGGAGCTCGAATCCTCCTACGAGGCCGCCTACCCCGACGTGGACGTGCGCTTCAACTTCGCCGGGTCGCAGGACCTGGTCGCCCAACTCAGCGAGGGGGCCGACGTCGATGTCCTGGCCACCGCGAACGAGTCCACCATGAAGAAAGCCGCCGACGCCGGGCAGGTCGACGCGCAGACCCTCTTCGCGTCCAACAGCCTCACCCTCATCACGACGCCCGGCAACCCGGCCGGCGTCACGGGCCTCGACTCCTCGCTCGACGGCGTCAAGCTGGTCATCTGCGCGCCCGAAGTCCCCTGCGGCAAGCTCACGCAGACCCTCACCGAGAAGCTCGGCGTGACCCTGAACCCCGTCTCCGAGGAACAGGCCGTTACCGACGTGCGCGGTAAGGTCTCCTCCGGCCAAGCCGACGCAGGCATCGTCTACAAGACCGACGCCCTGGCCGAAGGCGACGCCGTCGAAACCATCGACATCGCGGGCGCCGACGAAGCCGTCAATAAGTACCCCATCGCGCTCGTGACCGCCTCTACGAAGAAGGACGCCGGCCAGAAGTGGATCGACCTGGTCCTGTCCCCCGAAGGCCAGGCACTGCTCGGCGAGGCCGGCTTCACGCCTGTCAACAAGTAGCGTCGCGTGCGGCCGCGTCGAACCCCAGCCGCCAGCCCCCTGCCGCTGTGGGCGGGGGGCCTCGGCGGCCTCGCCCTGTGCTTCCTGACCCTGCCCCTGGCGTTCATGCTCGGCCGGGTCGACTGGGCGGCGCTGGCCTCGACGCTCGCCACCGACGAGGCCTCCTCCGCCCTCGCCCTCTCCCTGCGCACGTGCGGCGTGGCCCTGGGAGTGGACCTGCTCCTCGGGGTTCCGGCGGCCCTCCTGCTCTCGCGCTCGTGGCGCGGCGTGCGCGCCGCCCGTATCCTGGTGGCCCTGCCCCTGTCGCTGCCGCCCGTCGTCGCCGGTATCGCGCTGCTGTCGGCCTTCGGCAGGCGCTCAACGCTGGGCGCGCTGCTGACCGGCGCCGGCCTCGACATTGCCTTCACGACAACCGCGGTCGTCATCGCCCAGGTCTTCGTCTCCCTTCCCTTCCTCATCGTCACCCTCGAATCCGCGCTGCGCGCCCGCGAGCCGGGCCTCGACGAGATGGCCTCCTCCCTGGGTGCTTCGCCCACGCGCGTGTTCTGGCAGATCACCCTGCCCACGGTTCTGCCCGGCCTCGGGCGCGGAGCGGCCCTCGCGCTGGCCCGATGCCTCGGCGAGTTCGGCGCGACCCTGACCTTCGCCGGGTCCATGCAGGGCGTCACCCGCACGATGCCCCTCCAGATCTACCTGGCCCGCGAGTCCGACGCCGCCCTCGCCCTCGCCCTCGGCGTCGTGCTGCTGGGCGTCGCCGCCCTCGTCGTCGCGCTCACCGAAACCCCATGGGGGCACCTCGCTGCTCTCGTGCGTTCGCGGCTGGCATCGACGAGGCCGGGGCTTGTCCGCGCTCATCTCCCGGCCTCGGGTGCGGGGCCCGGTCCCACCGACGAGCCCCTGTCCGCCAGAGGCGGCCACGGCCTCGTCCCCACGGACTCCAAGACCGCGGGTAGCGTTCCCGTCCACGTCGACGGATGCGTCCATGAGCGCGGTTGGGCGGTGGACGCGCGGCTGCGCCCGGGCCTCGTCACCGCCGTCGTCGGGCACAACGGCGCCGGAAAGTCCACCCTCGCGCAGGTCGTCGCCGGGGCCCTGCGGCTCGACTCCGGGAGCGCGCGCATCGGGGAGCGCGTCGTCGACGATGCCGCCACCTTCGTGCCCGCGCGGCGGCGCGGCGTCGCCATGGTCAGCCAGGCCCCGCGCATCTTCACCCACATGAGCGTGGTCGCCAACGTCGCCTTCCCGCTGCGCGTACGCGGCGTCCGGCGCGCGCAGGCCCGGGCCGCCGCCCTCGAGCAGCTGCGGGCCGTCGGCATCGCCGACCTTGCTCACCGCCGCGGCTCTGACCTGTCCGGCGGGCAGGCCGCGCGCGTCGCCCTCGCCCGCGCGCTCGTCTTCCGTCCCGACGTCCTCATCCTCGACGAGCCCACCGCCGCCCTCGACGTCGAGGCCACCGCCCAGGTCTCCGCCGTTCTGCGCGAACGCCTCACCGGTGCGGGAATCACGACCCTGCTCGTCTCCCACGACATCGCCGAGGTCCTGGCCCTCGCCTCCCGCATGATTGTCATGGGGGAGGGGCGCGTCGTCGAGGAGGGCGAACCCGCCCGCGTGCTGGCCTCGCCGTCATCCGTGTTCGCTGCGCGCCTGGCGGGGCTCAACATCGTCAGCGGCCACGCCCTGGCGAGGTCCGGGCTGGTCGGCGTGCGCGTCGGCGAGGGCGAGCTGTGGGCGGCCGACCTGTCTGGGTCCGACTCAGGCAGTGTTGGTGTCGTCGACGTGTCGCCTGGCGATGCGGACGATTCCGCCGCTTCCGGGGAGAATGCCCGGGGTGGCCGCGTCGCCCTCACCTTCCCGCCCGAGGCCGTGGCCCTGTCCCGCGAGGAAGCCCACGCCTCGCCGCGCTCTGTCCTGCCCGGCGTCGTCGCCGGGGTCGATGTCGCGGGCTCCCTCGTCAGCGTGCGTGTTGCGCTCGCGGAGGATGTTGTCGTGACCGCCCGCGTGACCGCGTCCGCATGGGCCGACCTGGGCCTCGGCGTTGGTGATTCGCTCTGGGTCAGCGTCAAGGCCACCCAAGTTCGGGCGATCCCCGTCGCGGTCGGCTCCTGATCGGTGCGCTCATCGGGTGGCCTACTCGCGTCGGGCCTTGTGAGGGACTGTTTCATCACGTGAGCTGCGGCAGCTGGGCCCGATGGGTGGCTGTGTTAACCCTTCAATGCGCAGCTGGGCCCTACTAGTGGAGCGTGGGCACCCCTGCCCATGCTCCACCTAAGGGGTTAACGTGCGCATTGAGGGGTTGCGGGTGCCACCTGTCGGGTTAACTCTCCACTGAGCGGGTTCACATGCGCTCTCGCGACGAGGCCGGTGCGGGGTTTTTGCCGAAGGGTTTAATTTTGCAACGCTTCACATGTTGTAATTCTCATCGAATGTGTCGCCCGCCTCTCGCCGGATGGACGCGGGTTCACTGGTGATTTTCCCCGGATCTATGCCGTTTTAGTGGCCGGTCCGCATCAGGGTAGCCATACCTTTGACGTGACAACACCTGCGACCTATGTTGTTGGGTGATTCTAGGAGGTCCCATGACAACGCAGCGCCATCACGAGGCAGCGCGCCCCTACCAGCTCGGCATCGACGTCGGCTCGACGACGGTCAAGGCCGTCGTTCTGGATGGAAACCGTCGCCTTTTCTCCGACTACCGTCGTCACAACGCCGACGTGCGCGCATCCCTGGGAGCCCTCCTCGCCGACGTTGAGCGCGCCCTGCCCGGCGCCCGCGTCCACGCGGCCATCACCGGCTCCGGCGGCCTGACGACCGCCCGCGCCATGGGCATCCCCTTCGTCCAGGAGGTCATCGCCGGCACCGAGGCCACCCAGCGCCTCCACCCCGAGGTCGACGTCGTCATCGAGCTGGGCGGCGAGGACGCCAAGCTCACCTACCTGCACCCCACCCCCGAGCAGCGCATGAACGGCACCTGCGCGGGCGGCACCGGCGCCTTCATCGACCAGATGGCCACCCTGCTGCACACGGACGCCTCCGGCCTCGGCGAGCTGGCGACCCGCCACACCCAGCTTTACCCGATCGCCTCGCGCTGCGGCGTCTTCGCCAAGTCCGACATCCAGCCCCTCATCAACCAGGGCGCTGCCCACGAGGACCTGGCCGCCTCCATCTTCAACGCCGTCGCCACCCAGACCATCGCAGGCCTGGCGTGCGGGCGCCCGATCCGCGGAACCGTCATGTTCCTCGGCGGCCCCCTGCACTTCCTGCCCGCCCTGCGCGAGGCCTACAAGGCCCTCCTGCCCAAGGCTGACTCCTTCGTCACCCCCGACGACGCCCAGCTCTACGTCGCGATCGGCGCGGCCCTCCTCGCGCAGAAGGAGGCCGCCAAAAAACAACGCCAGGCCGAGGAGGCGGGCGCGACCTCCGTCGAGACCCGCGGCGAGAAGCTCACCACCCTCATGGAGCGCCTCGCCGCCGCCCCCGTCCAGGTCGAGTCCCCGCGTATGGACCCGCTCTTCGCCACCCCGGAGGATCGCGAGGAGTTCATCGCCCGCCACAGCCTCGACGTGATCCCCAAGGCCAGCCTCGACGAGGCCGAGGGGCGCTGCTGGCTCGGCATCGACGCGGGCTCCACGACGATCAAGGCCGTCGTCATCGACTCCGGGGACCGCATCGTCTTCACCCACTACGCCTCCAACGAGGGCGACCCCGTGGCCGCGGCCGTCGACATCGTGCGGGCCGTGCGAGGCGCGCTGCCGCAGGGCTGCGAGATCGGCCGCTCGTGCGCGACCGGCTACGGCGAGGGCCTCGTCAAGGCTGCCCTCACCATGGACGAGGGCGAGATTGAGACGATGGCCCACTACCGGGCCGCCGAGTTCATCTGCCCCGGCGTCACCTCCGTCATCGACATCGGCGGCCAGGACATGAAGTACCTGCGCATCCGCGACCACGCGGTGGACTCCATCTCCGTCAACGAGGCCTGCTCCTCGGGCTGCGGCTCCTTCCTACAGACCTTCGCGCAGACGATGGGCACCGACGTGCGGTCCTTCGCGCGCATGGCCATGGAGTCTTCCTCCCCGGTGGATCTGGGCACCCGCTGCACCGTGTTCATGAACTCCTCCGTCAAGCAGGCGCAGAAGGAAGGCGCGGACGTGCGCGACATCAGCGCCGGCCTGTCCTACTCCGTCGTGCGTAACGCCCTCTACAAGGTCATCAAGCTCAAGGAACCCTCGGACCTGGGTGAGCGCGTCGTCGTCCAGGGCGGCACTTTCCTCAACGACTCGGTGCTGCGCGCCTTCGAGCTGCTCACCGGTCGCGAGGTCGTGCGCCCCGACATTGCGGGCCTCATGGGCGCGTACGGCGCGGCCCTGACCGCGCGCATGCACGACACGGGGGAGGGGACCTCGTCCCTCGCCACGATCGAGGCCCTCGAGGGCTTCAGCGTGGACACGACCCGCAAGACCTGCCGCCTGTGCCAGAACCACTGCCAGATGACGATCTCGACGTTCTCCAACGGCGAGCGTCACGTGTCCGGCAACCGCTGCGAGCGCGGCGCGTCCCTGGAGCGCGTGCCCAAGAAGTCGGAGCTGCCCAACCTCTACGACTGGAAGTACAAGCGGATCTTCGGATACCGTCGCCTCACCGAGAAGAAGGCGTTCCGCGGCGACATCGGCATCCCGCGCGTGCTCGGCATGTACGAGAACTACCCGTTCTGGTTCACGATGCTCACCGCGCTGGGCTTCCGCGTCATGATCTCGGGCCGCTCCAACCACGACCTCTTCGAGACGGGCATGGAGTCCATCCCCTCGGAGAACGTGTGCTACCCGGCCAAGCTCGTCCACGGGCACATCGAATCGCTGCTGGACAAGGGCGTCACGACGATCTTCTACCCCTGCGTCGACTTCGAGCAGAAGCTCACCGAGTCCGAAAACTCCTTCAACTGCCCCATCGTGGCGACCTACCCCGAGGTCATCCGCAACAACATGGAGCGCCTGGCGGAGCCCGGCACCAAGTTCATCAGCCCCTTCGTCAACTTCGGCAACCGCGAGTACCTACCCGCCCACCTGTCCAAGACCTTCAAGGAGTACGGCTACGACATCCCGGTCGAGGAGATGAAAGCCGCCCTGGACAAGGCCTGGGAGGAGGACGCCGCCGTCAAGGCCGAAATCCGTGCGAAGGGCGTCGAAACCATCGAGTGGATGCGTGAGCACGGCGTGCGTGGCATCGTGCTGGCGGGCCGCCCCTACCACCTCGACCCCGAGATCAACCACGGCATCCCCGAGGTCATCGTCGGCCTCGGCATGGCTGTCCTCACCGAGGACTCCATCATCGACGCGCGCCTCGAGCGACCCCTGCGCGTCCTCGACCAGTGGTCCTACCACTCGCGCCTCTACGAGGCCGCCGCCCGCGTCGGCGACGAGCCCGACCTCGAGATGGTCCAGCTCAACTCCTTCGGCTGCGGCGTCGACGCGATCACCGCCGACCAGGTCCAGGAGATCCTCGAAGGCCGCGGCGACGTGCACACCGTCCTGAAAATTGACGAGGTCTCCAACCTGGGTGCCGCCAAGATTCGCCTGCGTTCCCTCGACGCGGCGATCACCGAGCGCGCCTCCCTCGCCTCCGCGATCGACGAGGCCGGGGCCGGGGACGGCGAAAACGGCGCGGATGGAGCGGGACTGGCCCCCGCCTCGTCCGTGGGCCTGGTGTCGGGTTCCGTCGACACGGCCACCCTGCGCGACCCCTCCGGGGACGCCGCCCGCGAGGAAGAGGCCGGGCACATCAAGCCGCGCGCCGTCTTCACCGAGGAGATGCGCGAGGCCGGCTACGAGATCCTGGCCCCCCAGATGTCCCCGATCCACTTCCGTTTCCTCACCCCGCTGTTCGCGAGCGCGGGGCTGAAAGTGCGCGTCCTCGAGCACACGAGCCGCACCTCCATGGAGGTCGGCCTCAAATACGTCAACAACGACTCGTGCTACCCGGCGATCGTCGTCATCGGCCAGCTCCTCGACGAGTTCATCTCCGGGCGCGCCGACCCCGACCGCACGGCCGTGGGCATCACGCAGACGGGCGGCATGTGCCGCGCCAGTAACTACGCGGCCCTGCTGCGCAAGGGCCTGCGCGACGCCGGATACCCGCAGGTCCCCGTCATTGCCCTGTCCGTCCAGGGCTTCGAGGACAACCCGGGCTTCCGCCTGGGCGTCACCCACATCCACAAGGCCATCCAGGCCTTCGTCATCGGCGACGCCATCCAGTCGATGCTGCTGCGCGTGCGCCCCTACGAGGCCACCCCCGGCTCCGCGATGGACCTGTACCGCACGTGGGACGGATACGTCCAAGAGTGGATCACCTCGGGACGCGTCGGTGCCCTCGGCGGACGCACCTCCTACGGGAAGCTCATCCGCGAATGCGTGCGCGCCTTCGACGCCCTGCCCCTGCGCGACATTCCCCGCAAGCCGCGCGTCGGCCTCGTCGGCGAAATCCTCGTGAAGTTCCACCCCGACGCCAACAACCACGCCGTCGACGTCATTGAGGCCGAGGGCTGCGAGGCCGAACTGCCCGGCCTCATGCAGTTCTTCCACAACTCCGTCGCCACCGCCGCGTGGGACAAGGAAAACCTGGGCATCGAGGGCAAGCAGCGCTACATCATGCCGATCGTGCTCTGGGCGCTCAAGAAGTACGAGAAGCCCGTGCACCGCGCGTTTGCCGCCACGAACGGCAAGTTCGAGGCGCACCGGCCCATCGAAGAGATGATCGAGCGATCCCAGGACATCGCCCGCCTGGGCAACCAGGCCGGCGAAGGCTGGTACCTGACCGCCGAAATGGTCGACATGATCGAACACGGCTGCCCGAACATCATCTGTGCCCAGCCCTTCGCGTGCCTGCCCAACCACATCGTCGGCAAGGGCATGTTCCGGGCGCTGCGCACCCGCTACCCCGAGGCCAACATCGTGGCCGTCGACTACGACCCCGGCGCCTCCGAGGTCAACCAGCTCAACCGCATCAAGCTCATGCTGGCCACCGCCCTGCAGGACCCGGAGGCGCGCGACAGCGAGGTTCTCCAGCTCGTGGACGTTGAAGAGCCGGCGTCGTGCGGCGGGTCCAGCTCGGTCATGCTCGGCATGCCGACGATCCCGCGCAGGGGGGCGGCGTTCCGCTAAGCGGCCGTTTGCTATCGACGAGGCCCGGGCTGGTTTCCCGGGTTTCGTCGCCTTCGGCGGGGCCTCCCCGATTCCCGGCCACGGCCTCGTCGCTCATACACAGGCGTGGGGGTGACTCGTTCGAGTCACCCCCACGTCCGCGCTTCGGCGCGCCTTCGACGCGGCGCGCGCTACATCACCAAGCTTCCGTGCGCGATCTCAAAGCCCGCCGACGCCCAGCCCGTGCTGTACGACAGACGCACCGAGACCTCGCGGATGCCCGAGGACGGCCAGGGCACCGGGAGGAAACCCGTCTCGCCCGGCTCAACGTTCAAAGAGGCCGAGTGCTCCCACGTTTCGTGGCCCTCCTCGACCACGCGGCACAGGAACTCCAGATCCGACGTGGACGTGAACGTCATGTGGTTGCGTACCGTCACCCCCGAATACGAGGGCGCCACCGTCACCGGCGCGTAGTGCAACTCCTCGCCTCGCACCTTGCGCAGGTCCGGGAAACGCGCTTGGGAGTACTCCGGGCGCGTCGGATCGAGAGCGTGGGCGGCGCGGACCTCGTCCTCCTCGTCCCCGATCGCCCAGGCGATGACGCTCGGGTGCGCGCGATCCCGACGGATCGCGGCCTCGATGGCCTCGTCGCGTGCCACCCCCGGGCCGTACAGGTTTGACGCGCAGTCGATGACGTACAGGCCGTACTCGTCGGCCAGATCCAGGAATCGGGCGTGCCCGGGCGCGTCAGCGATCACGACCGTGTTGACGCCGTGGCGCTTACACCACACGATGTCGTCGAGCATCTCCGGGATGTTGACGGCCAGGCCCGTGCGCCCGTCGCACTCGTTGCGGGTCACTCCCCGCAGGGCCAGCGCCTTGCCCGCCAGGCTCACCCCCTGGGAGGTCGTCTCAACGTCGCGGAAGCCGAGGTCAAGGGAGACCGTGTCCTTGACCCCCTCCTCGTCGCGCAGCGTCACAATCAGCCGGTACAGCGCCGGCTCCTCGGCGCTCCACGGGATCACGTCCAGACCCCGCGCGGTCACAACCTCATCAGGAGAAGCGACCGCCGACCACAGCCTCTTCTGCTCGGTCTCGTTCACGAGCGCGGCGTGAACCTCGACCCCACCCGTGGTCTCGACGCGCAGCGTTAGCGCGCCCGCGCGACTATCGTGGGAAGCCACCGGCACGAGATCCACGATGTGCGCGGGCGGGCGCGCTTCCAGCGACACCTCGCGGAACAAACCGTGGCAGCACACCGGCGAATCCATCAGCAACACGACGAGCGTATGCGAGTGAGTAGGCTGCAACGCGCCGGTCACGTCGAAGGTAGCAGGAATAAAACCGTCCGCGCAGAAACCAACGAACGTTCCATCAACCCACGCGTAGAGAGGGCCCGAAAAACCCCCGAAGGTCACGGTCATCATCCAGCCGCGCTCAACCGCCTCCTTCAGGGGGGCGTCACAGATGAACTCGCGGCGCAGAATCGACGCGCGCACCAGGTCGGAGGGCTCTTCGTCGCCGACACGGGAGGCGTCCTCCTCGCGGGCCTGACCCTCACCGCGTATCCACGAGCCGTCCAGCTCGAGGATGCCGGGCACAGATGTCGCGCCGAAATGTTGATAAGAAGGAGCCCTCTCAATGAGCTCCGAGGCGGTGCCAGTGGCACCGGTAACTTGCCAGGTGCTTGAGAGCAGCTGGAGTGGCCTGCGTGACCTCCACGTCGCGTGCACCGTCAAACGGTTCACCGACGCCCCTGGGTCCCGCAGCCACGTGACGTCCGGTTCCAGGATGTGTCTCATGTTATTAAAGTATCATTATTCAATTAGTCAGCAAAGCATCAATTTTGCTGGAATGCAGTCAAATATGCCTTGACATGCAGTTAGTTCTCAGCTGTCAAAGACACTCGGTGTTCACATCGTGAGATTTTTGGCCGCCCGAATGGGCACAAGTTCGCGCCCGCTGACAGGCGACGAGCGCATCACGAACCCCGGCCTCGTGGCCCGGGCGAGCGCATAAGGAACCCCGGCCTCGTCCATGATAGACGAGGCCGGGGACAGGTCGGCGATCAGGTCAGCCCTCAGCGGCCTACTCGGCTGCCTTCGCTGCCGAATCGCGATCCGCGTCGCGCGTAATCCTGCGCGCGAAACGGTAGAGCATCGACGTCGCACCCGCGAAGAAGACAATGCCGATGACGGTGGCGACCGGCTCGAAACCATCGCCGATGAAAGGCAGCGCCAGCGGCGACTCCGAGCCCGTCGCGCCCGCGATACCCGCATAGACGACACCGAACAGAGACTCGCCGACAATCAGGCCCGTCGCCGCCAGCGTGCCGAAACGCACCGCGCGATCCGGATCCGCCTGCTTGGCCGCCCAACGGTTGTACGAGAAGCCAATCATGCCGCCAATCGGGATCATGATCGTCAGCGACGCCGGCAAGTACATGCCCATACCCACCGCCAGCGGAGGCAGCGCGCGCTTGCCGCCGCTCACCTTACGGAGAACCTCGTCGATGATGATCACGACGACGCCAATCGCTGCGCCGAGGCCCAGGAGATTCCAGTCGATGCCGCCGCCGAGGACGCCCTTGGCGAGCGAGGAAATCAGCGAGGCCTGCGGCGCCGCCAGCGGGTCAGGGCCGGCGCTCGGCGCACCCTGGAAACCAAACGAGTTCTGCATGAGCTGCAAGACCGGAGGAATGATCAGCGAGCCGAAGACAACACCAATCACCAGAGCAACCTGCTGCTTCCACGGCGTCGCCTTCACGAGCTGGCCGGTCTTGAGGTCCTGGAGGTTATCGTTCGAAATCGTCGCAATGCAGAACACAATCGCCGACGTGAACAGCGTGTACGCGATCAGCGCCGTATTCTCCTCCGTCGTGGAGCCTCGTCCGTGCACCACCAGAATGACGACTGCCGTGATGACGACAACCAGCAAGCCAACGCCCGACACCGGCGAGTTCGACGAGCCAATCAGGCCCGCCATGTAACCACACACCGCCGCGACCAGCAGGCCCACCAGCAGGATAAAGAGAACCGAAATCGCGATCAGGACCGCCGTGTTGTGCTCAATCTGCGTGCCGCGCATGAACCACCACAGCAGGCCCGCGATCGGAATCATGGCCACGAAGATGGAAACGATGACCCACTTGCCGGGAATATCCTGCTCGGTGCGGTCGATCTGTGCGCCACCGTCCTGAGCTGTGCGCGAGGCACGCAGCGACTCCGACATGCCGCGGGCGATGGGGCCCATGATCTTAATGAGCGTCCAGACGGCCGCGACCGCCATGACGCCCGCGCCAATGAAACGCACGTCCGACTTGAACACCGTCGACAGGGCGTCGGTCAGGTCGCCCGCGCCCTCCAGCTGGCCGTTCGCGTACAGGGGCAGCAGGACGCCGTAGGAGATGACCATGCCAATGAGCATCGCGACGCCCACCGTCATGCCAACCAGGTGGCCCACGCCTATCAGCGCCATCGACAGGGACGTCGAAATCATCGTGCCCGTCGAACCAATCTTGAAAGCCGTGCCCACCTCGGAAGCCGCCACCTTCAGGTAGCCCAGCAGCGTCATCGTGGCCGCCGCAACGGCGCCCCACGTGATCGCCAGGAGGCCTCGCTTGTTGTCCTCGCCCGCATCCTGGGCGTCGCCGACCTTCAGGATCTCAGCGCCGGCCACACCCTCCGGGTATGGCAAATCCGACCCTGTCACCAGCGCGCGGCGCAGCGGAATCGAATACATGACGCCCAGCGTGCCGCCCACGGCGCACACGAACATGGTCTGCCAGTAGGGGAAGCCCGTCCACCAGCCCACAATCACCAGGCCAGGGAGGACGAAGATGACAGCCGACAGCGTGCCCGCCGCCGACGCAATCGTCTGAACGATGTTGTTCTCCTGGACCGTGTGGTCCCCCCAGAAACGCAGCACTGCCATCGAAATGACAGCCGCCGGGATCGAGGTCGCGAAGGTCAAACCAACCTTCAGGCCCAGGTACACGTTCGCGGCCGTGAACACCAGCGTGATAATTCCGCCGATGATAATGCCGCGTAGCGTAAGTTCTTTGAGCGACGTCTCCTTAGTCGCATGTGGCGCAGACACGCATATTCCTCTCGCTGCGTTGAATAGGTACCCTGCCAGCGTAGTGCAATCGTGTGGCCGAGCCAATGATGAACGGGGTGTCATTAAGGTAAGCCTTCACTATCGGGTCCTGGTGTTGGTGCGGATGTCCGGGTTCGGGGCAAGCGCGCGGTTGCTTCTTCGAGCGTTGCGTGGGGGCCTGTGGTGTGGTGGGCGAGAGTGGAGTGTTGTTCGGATGCTCCTGGATGTGGTCGCAACTGCTGCCGGAGCGTTGCCGAGCACTGTCAGTCCTTGCCGGGACTGCCTGACGTTCGTGGTGGTCGTGGTGGTCGTGGTGAGTTGGAAGCGATCGCGTAGCGGCTTGTGCGTGTGGGTGCGCGGACTCGGGGCTTAGGAGTGTGGCTCTGCTCCCAGCGTAGGTGGTCGATTTGCGTAGTCGGGGGGGTCGTGTAGTAGAGTATCCGGGTAAGGTAGCGTGTCCGAGCGGCCGAAGGTGCAGCACTCGAAATGCTGTGTGGTGTCACAGCCACCCTGGGTTCAAATCCCAGCGCTACCGCCATTGCCGCCCGGCCCCAGTTGGGGCCGGGCGGTTTTGTTATGCCCGGTCTAGGTTCTGGGTTATAGGACACTACGTGTTGCTGGAAGGGTGACT
>NZ_JAPWAG010000025.1:0-35733 GCF_041432775.1 Pauljensenia sp. 20925_1_34
ACCCGCATTGCAGGTGGCGAACACCGATGGGGTAGGGGCCGAAAGTGCCGCGCAGCCGGATGTCCGGCCACGCGGCACTCGTGCCGTTTGTGCGACTACTTGGCTGTGCGCAGGCGCAGCGAGTTGAGGACTACGAACACGGACGAGCACGCCATCGCGGCGCTCGCCAGCATGGGGGAGAGTAGGCCCGCGATTGCGAGCGGCACCATGAGGACGTTGTAGAAGAACGCCCAGAACAGGTTTTCCTTGATGATGCGCAGCGTCCGACGCGAGACGCGGATCGCGGTCGCCGCCGATGTGAGCGAGGAGTTCATGAGCGTCATGTCCGCGACCTCGATCGCCACGTCCGTACCCGAGCCCATCGCGATGCCCAGGCCCTTCGCGCTCGCCTGCGCGAGGGCGGCCGCGTCGTTCACGCCGTCGCCGACCATCGCGACCGTGCGGCCCTCGGCCTGCAGGTCGGCGACAGTGTCGCGCTTGCCGTCGGGCAGGACTCCCGCGATGACGCGCTCGATGCCCACCTGACGCGCGACGTGTTGGGCCGCGGCCTCGTTATCGCCCGTCAGCAGGATCGGCTCGATGCCGAGCTCGCGCAGCTGAGCAATCGCATCAGCCGACGACTCTTTGACCGTGTCGCGCACGACGAGCGCGGCGATCGCGCGACCCTCGACGCGCTCGGGAATCACCAGGGACGAGGCCGGGGCGCCCTCCCGCTCTCCGGTGCCCTGGTCGGTGGTGCCCCGGGTGGGGGTACCGGTATCCCCGGTCGCGCTGTCACCGGAAACGGGTGCGCCATCGGCGGTCGCGGCCTCGCTGCGCGAGGTGATCTGGCCGGAGTACCCTGCCGCGGTCACGACGGCCTCGAGCTCCTCGTTGCTGTGCGGCGCGGTGAGCGTGATGCGCGCGGATTCGGTGGCGAGGTTGACCTCGGCGCTTACGCCGTCGAGTTTGCCGAGCTTGCGTTCGACGCGGCGCACGCAGGACGCGCAGGTCATGCCGCCCACGCTCATGGTGAGGGTCGCGAGGGGCAGCTCGGCGTCCGGGCCGGGGAGTGCGACGGATCCGGCGGTGGCCTGCGGGGTCGTGATGGCCGAGTCGGCGGTCACGCGCGCGGCGCCGGGGCCGTCAGTGCGAGATTCTGCGGAACCCAGGTTCGGCGCGAGAGCCGCGACGACCGCGGAGGCGCCCGAGGCCTCGGCCTCGCGCACGGCATCGAGGAGTGAAGCGGGCACGTCCACGCCCAGGGAAGCCAGCCACGACGGGCGGCCGACCAGCACGCCGCCGCGGGCGGTGAGGCCGACGACGCCGAGTCCGGGCTGGTTCGCGAACGCGGTCACGGGGACGAGAGAGAGACCCCGGGAGGATGCACCCGACGTGATCGCGCGGGCGACCGGGTGCTCGGACAGGGCCTCGACGGAGGCTGCGAGGGACAGGGCCGAGGCCTCGTCCGCCTCGGGAGAGTCGCCCGCAGAGGGAAGCGCGACCGACTCGAGGGACATGACGCCCGTGGTGACCGTGCCCGTCTTGTCCAGCAGCATCGTGTCGATCGAGCGCGTCTGCTCGAGAATTTCCGCGTTCTTGATGAGGATGCCCAGCTGCGAGGCGCGCCCCGACCCGACGAGGATCGCGGTGGGCGTGGCCAGGCCGAGCGCGCACGGGCACGCCACGACCAGGACGGCGACGGCCGCCGTGAACGCCGCCTGCACGCCGCCGCCCGCGAGCAGCCAGCCCCCGAGCGTCAGCAGGGAAACGAGGATGACGATCGGCACGAACACGCCGGAGATCTGGTCCGCGAGTCGCTGGACGGGCGCCTTACCCGCCTGGGCCTCGGCGACCATGCGCCCCATCTGCGCGAGCGTCGTGTCCGAGCCGACGCGCGTGGCGCGCACCAGCAGGGACCCCCACGTGTTGACGGTCGCACCCGTCACCGCGTCGCCGGGGGCGGCGTCCACGGGCACGGACTCGCCCGTCAGGAGCGAGGTGTCCAGGGCGGAGGAACCCTCGACGATGACGCCGTCGGTTGCCACCTTCTCGCCCGGGCGCACCGCGAACAGGTCGCCGACCTGCAGGGACGAGGCGGGCACGACCTTCTCGGAGCGCTCGCCGGTCGCGGGGTCGACGCTCACGAGCGTCGCCTCCTTCGCGCCCATGCTCAGCAGCGAACGCAGCGCGTCGCCCGCGCGGTAGCGTGCGCGCGCCTCCATGTAGCGTCCCGTCAGCAGGAACACGACGATCATGCACGCGCCCTCGAAGTAGATCTCCGCGTGGCCGGCGTGCGCCGCGCGCGGTATCAGGCTCATGTGCATGCGCATGCCGAGCTCTCCGGCCCCGCCCCACAGCAGTGCCCACCAGCTCCACAGCGTCGAGGAGATGACGCCGAGGGAGACCAGCGTGTCCATCGTCGTCGATCCGTGGCGCCCCGCCGCGAAGGCCGCCCGGTGGAAGGGCCACGCGCCCCACGTGACCACCGGGATCGAGGCCGCAGCGACGACCCACTGCCACCCCGTGAACTGCCACGCGGGCACCATCGACAGGAGCATCGCGAGGATGCCGAGGGGCGCGGAGACGATGAGGCGAGCGCGCAGGTCGGCGGCGTGGGCGCGGGTGCCCTCGCCCACCTGGGGGGTGGGGGCCGAGGCCTGGGATGCCCCGTGCGAAGAGGCGGTAGCTGTGTGGTCGTGCGTCACGGAATCAGTGGACATAGGTACCCTCCGGGGGTATGGAACAAGTGAAAGGAAACGAGGCCGGGGGAGGTGCCCCGGCCTCGTCGGTGAGGCGTGGAAGTCCTCAGAAGTCGCGCGAGATGCCGGTCAGCGTGAAGCCGGCCTCGGAGACGGCGTCGCCTAGCGCCGCGTCATCCAGGGGCGTGTCGGTCAGGACGGTCACCTTGGAGGTGGCGCCCGAGTTGAGGATGACGTCGACGTTCTTCACGCCGGGGATCTCGCCCAGCTCTTCTTTGACGCTCATCACGCAGTGGCCGCAGGTCATGCCGTCGACGGACAGCTCGATGGTGCGATCGATTTCGGTGGTCATGGTGTCTCCTTGTGGTTAGGACTTGATGAGGCGCGCGATGGCCGCCGCCGCCTCGTCGACTTTGGCCTGGGCGGCCTCGTCTGATTCGCGCGCCGCAGTGACGACGCAGTGGTTCATGTGGTCTTTGAGCAGGTTGACCGCGACGGAGTCGATGGCCGACTTGACGGCGGAGACCTGCGTGAGGATGTCGATGCAGTACTCGCCCTGCGAGATCATGCGCTGTAGGCCGCGCACCTGACCCTCGATGCGGCGCAGGCGCGCGAGGTGGTTCTCGGTGTTGCCGTGGTAGCCGTGCTCGGTGCTCATGCCAACGAGAGTACCCCTAGGGGGTATATCTGTCAAGGGTGCGTCTCGTTCATGGGGTCACATCCCCTCGCGCCCAACTCGCAAACCCCCGTAGGGTGGAGTCAGGACGGACCGCTAGGAGGGGACATGAAGCGACGCTCGCGCCGACGCTATCGTGCGATCCGCCGCGTCCCCCAGGCCTATTCCGGCCTGTACCTACGCCTCAAAGTCGCCCCCGTCCTGCCCGCGCTCGCGGCCACGGTTGTCGTCGGCAGCCTCGCCGAAATCCCCGCGTTGCCCGAGGACGTGCGTGCTCGCGCGCGTTCCCTCTCCGACGACATGGGTACCGCGATCTCTGAAAAGTCCCAGCGCATCTTCTTCGATAACCCCGGCCTCGATACACTCCTCATCCGCTCCCTCTCACACGTGGCGCGCCGCACCGCGAGTGTCGGGCGCGTGTGGGCGAACGCGGTCATCGCGGTCGGCGCCGACAGGGATGGGCGCATGGCCCGCATGATTCCCCTCATCCCCAGGCGCGGATACGACGCCCTCATGACGGGCATGCTCACGGTCGGCACGGCGGTGGGCGCGCTGCGCGGCGGTGAAGTCCACGTGAATCTCCTGCGCGACTCCGAGGCCGACCCAGCCTTCCAGGATCCGCTGCCCGGCCACCCCGAGGCGCAGATCCGCCGAGTGGACGCCCCTGCGATCCTGTCCGACATGTGCGCCGACATCGACGAGCTCTACTGGTCGCGCACGATCGGTCCCGCCGTCAAGATCACGCGCGTCGGCGAGGGTGAGGCCCGCCGATGGCTCCTCTCCCTGGTTGGTACCGAGTCCATGGCCTTCTGTTCGACGAACAATCCGGCCGACATCGAAACGAACATCCGTCTCATGCTCGGCCTGGAAAGCTCGATGACGGTGGGCGTCGTTCGCGCTCTGCACGCCGCCATGGCACGCGACGGCGTCCCCGCGAAACGCTGGTCGGTCGAACCCGTCCTCATCTGCGGTCACTCCCAGGGCGGGGTCGTCGCCGCCGCGCTCGCCTCGGTCCCACCGCACGAGGCCGGGGTGAACGTCGCGGGCATCCTGTCCACGGGCGGCCCTAACCGCCGCATCCGCGTACGTCCCGATGTGGTGACCGTGGCCGTCAACCATGACCAAGATGTCATGCCGAGCCTCGACGGCTCGCCCGACCGTGCCCCCGACCGGCGCGTCACCGTCGGACGGAGCCTCGTGCGGCCTCGGACCCGCCCCCTCTACTACGCGCACTCGTCGTCGACCTACACGGAGACCGTGCGCCTCCTTGAGCGCAAGGTGCGCGTGACCCCGTGGGGCCGGTTGGCCTCGACGATGGCGGCGCTGCAGGATTTCCTGCCCACGCCGGGGGAGGCCACGCGCGTCATGCACTACGAGATCTGGCAGGACATCCTGACCCCCACCGCCGAGGCTGCGTGGGACACGGTTGCCGCGCTCGAGCGAGGCGGCGCGTACGCGGCTGCCACCTATCCCATGGACTACGTGACCACGGTGCCGCGCCTACCGCGCGTCGCCCGCGCCCGGCGTCGCCGTACCTTTGCGCTCGGCACCGCGCTGCGCGCTCTCGTCCCCTTCAGAAAGGACCGCTCATGAACGAGCATCACGCCCCCCTGCGCGAGGTGCGCCGCTGGATGCGCGTCTCGACCCCCGTCAACAAGGCCGCCGCGTCCGGCCTGCGCGGTCAGCTCCCGCAGATCGCCGGGCCGCTCGTGATCGGCGCGCTCGGCGTGGGCGCGATTGGCGCCGGCATCGCCTGGCGGGCGCTGGCCTCGACGAGGGGAACCGGACGCACGCAGCGCTTCGTGGAACTGGTGTCCTCGGCGCTGGAGGCAGCCTTCCCGGAGACGTTCATCGACGAGGCCGGGGCTGACTTCGGTGAACAGGTGGCCGGTGAGCGCACGGCCGGTGAGCGCCGCGTCGTCAACGTGGAGGTCGGCGAGGGCTTCGGGCGCCCCTCCCTGGTGTCGATCGACGTGGTCGCCCCGGCGTCGGATGAGCTGACAAACATCGAGATTGCGGCCCAGGCACTGGACGCCGTCACCGCTGCGGCGTGGAACAATCCCGAGATGGCTCCCGTGAGTGTGCGTGCCCGCATCCTCTTGGCTCGAGACGGTGTTCAAGCCGATGATGAGCGCTCCGATGGGAAACATGTGGGGGCTCCCGGCGCTCAGACCGAGGTGGTTGTTGACATGACGGCGCTGGGCTTCGAAGACGAGATCGCGCGCCCCGACGAGCTGTACGCGCGCTATGGCGCGCCCGACTGTGACCCCGCCTGGAGGCCGTAGCCCACTTGTGGTTATTGTATAACACTCTTGCCCGATCTGCGACCCCTTGGTAGTGTCTCCTGTATCACTGTTGATGATGTGGGCAAGGAGGACCGTATGGCTGGCGATCTGATTATCGAAGAGGGGGACCTCGAAGTCCTGCGCGACCGCACGAATGGAAGCGCTGACGACCTGGAGCCGGTGACGGTCGCGACGGCGGGGGGCTTCTTGTCATCCGCGCTTGGCGGGGGAGAACTGGCGACGCGGGGGCACGCCGCGGCTGACAAAATCGACTCTAACGTCAGCACCATTATCCGGGATCTGCGCGACTATTCTGCCTCCGTGAATGACTCGATACACGCCTACGCGGCCAATGAGAACGATTCTGCTGTGTCCTTCGACGTCACCCCGCACGGCAGGAGAGGGCTGACCGGTGCTGACCTGGCAGAGATGAGGGTGGCACAATGACGGTGACCTGGGCCGATATCCAAGAATGGCGCAGCGACTATGTGAACGAGGCGCAGCAGACAATCGAGGACGCGCTACGCACCGCGCGCGAGATTGTTGACGACCTTGAGTATGCCGCGAATGACATCCGATCCGAGGGGCAGGGGCCGGACCAGATGCGTCAGCAGCTCTCCGCGATCCAGGACAGGCTGGACTCGCGCATCAACGAACTCACCGAATATGCGCTGGCGACTGCGGAGCTGCACGGGTACGTGAGTCGCGTCGTCGCAAAGAGGGAGTCCGCGTGGGAGGTTGCGGCAGAAGTTGGGTATGACATTCCGGAGAGTGGTGTTGTTCAACCGTCACTGCCTGAAATGAGGTTCGAGCCGGTAGCGAGTAAGTTTGCTGAGCTACGCGATTGTGTTGACGATGCAGTGAGAATTGCGACGGAAGCCGAGGAAACGGTGGGGCCCCGATATAAGGCTCTGGCCGACGGGCAGTACACTATGTCCGAGGGACGCCACTCGGAGTCCGCGGGCCTGGCAAATGATGCCGACCCCTCGTGGAGCCCCGAGGAAGTCTCCGTGTGGTGGAAGCTGCTTTCCGATTCCGAGCGCGAGGCGCTGATCAACAAGGATCCCGAGAAATACGGCAACCTGGACGGCATTGATATGGCATCGCGGGCCAAGGCAAACGACCTTGTACTCTATGGGCGCCGAGACGCTGCGGGAAACCGTATCGCGGGAACCGGCCTTCTTGAGCAGGCTCGGCAAGAATACAATGAATTAGAAGCAGAGTTTAAGGCGGAGCAAGAAGCTACTCGGGGCGTCGTCTCGCCGAAATTACAAGAGCTCGGGAGGCGTAGGGAGCCTGCAAGAATTCGCATGCAGGATCTAGAGGCGCTTGATAAGGCACTTCAAGCGGATTCGGACGTATCACTTGTTACCTTGCAGGCTGGGGAGCCAGGGAAGAATGTTCTCGCAGCTCTTGCTATTGGAGATGTCGATAACGCAAAGCATGTAACGACCTTCGTTCCGGGTATGACCACGTCGTGTCGTAAGAGTACTGACCTCAACTTGAGGTACGCGCGTAACTTGATCGACGCAGCGGAGAATGCGGGTGATGCAGAAAAAGGAAGTGTCGCAGCGGTCGCGTGGATGGGGTACGAAGCGCCGCCGGGTCCAGAGACAGGGGACCTGTCTGTCGCGTCTCCAGGCAAGGCACAGGCCGGAGCTGAGAAGCTGAACGGCTTCCTGACAGGAATCCACTCGTGGCGCTCAGAGCGGGGAATGGATGTGCACCAAACTCCGGTCACGCATTCCTATGGGTCCCTGACGGGCGGCTTCGCGATGCGTGATATTGGAGAGGGCGTCGTCGATGACTTCGTGTACACGGGTTCCCCGGGCTCAGCGGTGAATTCTGTCGGGACGCTGGGGGTAGACCCCGAACACGTCTGGGTGTCGGCGATTCCGCTACACGACGAGGTGCAGGGGATGGGGCTCGATGGTTACTTCGGTCGCGACCCCAAGGAGCTGGAGGGCATCGGGCACCTCTCGGGTGACGCGACCGGGGGAGACGGATACAACTCAGATCCAAACGCCGGCAAATATGCGAATCACTCCGCGTATTTCTATAAGGCGAAAGATGGCCAGCATAACAACTCTCTTGAAGACATCGGCAAGGTCATTGCGGATAAGAGGGAGAGGTAATGAGTCGGAAACAGCTGGTCACGCTACTGGGTGCTGCCTGCGCCTCTCTGGTTCTGGCGGCGTGTATTCCGAGCCTGCCGGATGATGCTGAACTGTATTTTGGTCGCAGCAGTGGGAGTATCCCGATCTCCGAGGGGCAGACGACGGAGGTTCACATCAGGGATACCCTGCCCCGGTATCTGGGCATCATCGAGGAGGTCGTCGTCGAGTCCGGTGGCGTGCTAGGAGTCAGTGGCAAGAATCGAGTTGACGGTTGCGCAACGACGGACACGACCGACATGGAAATCCAGTGGATGACGATGTATATTCCTGCGATCGATTATGAGGATTTGCGTCGGATTGTCGTGGAGGGGGCGCAGCGTAACGGCTTCGGATATTCGTGGGATCCGGTACGCAGAGATAAACTCAACTCTCGCACGGTTACTGTCGGGGATGGCTACGGGAATAGTCTGATTTTCTATCACCACGAGGCTCATGACCGCATTATCATTAGTTTGTATTCGGGGTGTATGTTCCCGTCCCAGCCTCTCGATCCGGACGTCCCGCGCTCGTCTTATCCGCTGCCTAGCCCCGAAGAGATGTTTCCGAATCTGACAATCGTGCAGGCCTATGACGATAACGGCGGTGAGAATCCTGAGTTGCGTCCGCAGTCGGGGGGGCAGTCCGGAGCGCAGTCGGGGGAATGAACATGGCAAAGAAATGGACCCCGGCACGCGTGGGTGCGTGGTGCGTCGTGGTGGTGGCCGTGTTGGGTGGGTGTCATGCAGCCAAGTCACGCGATGCTGAGTTCGTTCCTTTTCCTGAGCGTGTGAGCATTGAGGAATACATCAGCCGTCAGCTGCCGGAGATATCGCGCATGGCTGTGCCGGTGGCTGCCGAGACCGGTGGTGAGCTGACGGTGATGGGCCTGCCGTACGTACAGGTGTGTGGCACTGGTGATACCCAGGGGTATCGGGTGGTTGGCTACACCACGGTGGCTCCGTCGATGTCCTTTGAAGGGCTCGAGAAACTGGTGACAGAAAACAAACCCGATTGGGCGGTGGCCGTGCAGGTTGACAGGCAAATCGATAGGGATGCTACTCGGGGTATTCAGCTGATCGACAACTATGGCGGCCTTGTCGAGTTCAAGTTTTCGGAGGAGTCTATCGCCGTGAGGTCGCGCTCCGCGTGTTTGCCGACGGATAAGCCCCTGGATGATCCCGGTCAGTTCGTTCTGCCGTCGGTGGAGGAGGCGTTCCCGGGCGTGCATGTGACGGTCAGTGACAACACGAACCCGGATCTGCATCCGGTTCCTACGCTGACACCGGGTGCTAACGTCACCCCCCAGTCCGGCGCCCAGTCGGGCTCGTAAACCCGCCCCGGCCTCGTCGATACAGGGCAGAAACGGGAAAGGCGGCGAGGCGCGGACCAACCGCGCACCCGCCGCCCCAACCGGTGAAGCTCAGGCCTCCCAGCGCGCCAGGCGCTCGGACAGGCCGATGTAGGTTGCGGGGGTCAGCGCGAGGAGGCGTTCCTCCACCTCGGCCGGCAGACCCAGGCCCGCGATGAACTCACGCATGTCTTCCGCGCCCACCTCGTGGCCGCGCGTCAGCTCCTTGAGGCGCTCGTACGGGTTCGCCATGCCGGTCGCGCCCGCGATTGCGGCGGCGCGCATCGCCTGCTGGACGGCCTCGCCGAGCACCGCCCAATTCGCGTCCAGGTCGGCCGCCATACGAGCTGCGTTGATCTCGATGCCATCCAGGCCGCGCACCAGGTTGTCGTAGGCCAGCACCGCGTGACCGAACGCGACGCCCACGTTGCGCTGCGTCGTCGAATCCGTCAGGTCGCGCTGCATGCGGCTGGTCACCAGCGTCGTGCCCAGGGAATCCAGCAGCGCGTTCGACACCTCCAGGTTTGCCTCCGCGTTCTCGAAGCGGATCGGGTTGACCTTGTGCGGCATCGTCGACGAGCCCGTCGAGCCCTGCGCCGCCAGGTTCTGGTGGAAGTAATCCATCGAAATGTAGGTCCACGCGTCCGTCGCCAGGTTGTGGGCAATGCGGCCCGCGCGCGCCACATCCGCGTACAGCTCGGCCTGCCAGTCGTGCGACTCGATCTGCGTGGTCAGTGGGTTCCACGTCAGGCCCAGGCCCTCCACAAACGAGCGGGCCAGCGTCGGCCAATCCGCGCCCGGCACCGACACGACGTGCGCGGCCCACGTGCCCGTCGCGCCGTTGATCTTGCCCAGGTACTCCGTGGCCTCGACGCGCGTGATCTGGCGCGACAGACGGTGCGCGAACACCGCCATCTCCTTGCCGACCGTCACGGGGGTCGCCGGCTGGCCGTGCGTGTGCGCCAGCATCGGGACGGCCGCCCCGGCCTCGGCGAGGCCACGCAGGCGATCAAGGAGCGCGCGGATCGCGGGCAGCCACACCTGCTCGGTCGCCGCCTTGATGGTCAGCGCGTATGCCAGGTTGTTGATGTCCTCGGAGGTGCAGAAGATGTGGACGACCTCGCGCAGGGACGGCAGATTCGTGTCCGCGCCCAGCTTGTCGGAGGCGGCCTCGAGGTATTCGCCGATCAGGTACTCGACGGCCTTGACGTCGTGGCGGGTGACGGCCTCGAACTCGCCCAGGCGCTTGATGTGGTCGGCGCCGAAGTCACGCGTGAGTGCGCGCAGGTAGTCGCGCTCGGCGTCGGTCAGCGTGGGCGCGCCCGGCAGGACCGAGTTGTCGAGCAGGAAAATCAGCCACTCGATCTCGACGTGCACGCGCGCGCGGTTCAGGCCCGCCTCGGACAGGTAGTTCGCCAGGGGCGCGGCGACCGCGCGGTAGCGCCCGTCCAGCGGGCTGAGCGGCTCACCCCCGCCCGCCAGGTCCGAATAGCCGTGGGCAGTGGAGAAGAGTGTCATCGTGTCGCTCATACCCCTATCTTCCCAGAACGAGGGGCCTTCGGGATATCGAGTCCGCTCGGCGATTCGTGGCGTGGATAACGTACGAGGCCGGGGCTGGGTGAGGGGGTCGCCTCCGCATTCGTGCCGGTGACTCCGTGAGATATCCACAGACCAACGCGGGCGGCGTCTATCCACAGGGGGTAGTTCGTGTCGCCCGCTATCCACAGGGCTGTCCGTGCGGGTAGAACCAGCCACGGCCTCGGGCGTAGCGTGCGTCCTGTAACAACACCGCTTCCGCTGAAGGGAGTCCCCATGCCTATCGATACAGCCGCCGTTTCCGTGTCCCTTAACAGTGCCTACGCCCTCGTCGATGCTCTGCGATGCGCGCTCAGGGGGTCCTCCTGCTCGCAGTGGACGGGCACGGGAGGCGATTCCTACCGCTTGCGTAAAGACGAGGTCGTGGCTCAGGCCCAGGGAGTCCTCGACGATATTCAGGCGGCTCTGGACGCCGTTCCCACCCTTGAGGCAAACGCCACCGCATTCCTCGTGAGCACTGCCGCCGCAGTAACGAACGGATACAACACGGCAGTAACCCTCGCAGACCTCTACGGCACCGTTCTGACTTCTACCGCAGCCGCGGTCAGTGATGACTTGCTAGGGAGGCGGTAACCGTGGCCTTTGACCCTCATCGTCACGTCACGGTTGCCTCCGGTGCCTTCAGCGTTGACGTGAACGAACTGAACGCCGCGCACGCGGCGCTCACCTACGAGAAGCTACTCGCAATCGGACCATCCAAAGCCGCGCTCACCTGCGCCCAGTGGGAAGTCGACCTGGTCCCTTTCGATACAAGCAGCGTCACCAGCGCGATCAACACCGCCCTGAGTTCCCTGGATGACCTGGGTGCCGCTGTCGATGATCTCCTGTGGAAGCTGCGTGATGCTGCCCTGACCTACGACGACGCAAATAGTTTCGCCTCCCTGTGGGAGGCCGTTCCCGGCAGTGCATCGGGGCCGCAGCTTACCCTGCTCGGCATGGCCAGGTTCTATGCCACGGGAGGCCTCGCGGGCACGGTGTCGAGCGCCCTCTTTCACAGTCAGCAGGACGTGGCAAATTACCTGGGGGTTCCCTGGTTGGCGACGGTACTCAACCCTTCTGCGGCATCGTTCGTGGGAGTCAGAGATCTGATGAACGGTGGAATCGACGGCCGCCTGTTTTACGTGCACAAGGACGACATGTCGGGCGCGCAGTTCCAGCGTGACCTCGGCCGTTTCGCGCTCGACGTCAACTCGGTACCCGTATTCAGGAACGTTGCGCGTGGCCTCTCATTCTTCGGCGTCAGCCAGGACCTCAACTCCACATCGACGGCCCCGGCCTCGGGCTTGGCGGCACTGACGGTGCTGGGACTTACTGCTTGCGGACTCGGGAGCGGACCGAGCTACGGGGTCGCAATCAAGGCAGCCGACGGACATACGCGCGTCCACGCTGGCGGGATCGGACTGTGGCTATCGCCCGATAGGTTTCAAGAACGAAAGGCCACGACGCTGGCGTCGATGCCGGACGCTGCACCCGACACCCACTACGAGGGGGCGCCGACCAGCGCCGACCTCATCGAGCACATCGTCGACATGCACGGCGGCGACGCCAACAACGGCGAGATCGCCATCGAGGAGCACGTCACGACGGGGGAGGACGGGACGCAGACGCGCTCGTGGACCGTCGATATCCGCGGCACGCAGTCCTTCGGCGCTGGGAAGAAAGGCCCGCAGGACATGCTCACCAACTTCCAGGGCGTGGGCGGCATGGCTTCCGACCAGCTCTACGCCATCCAGGAGGCGATGGATGACGCGGGCATCGCGCCGGGCGAAGCCGTCGAATTCGCCGGACACTCCCAAGGCGGCATCATGGCCGCCCAACTCGCCGCAAACCCGGACGTACGCTCCCGCTACAACGTCGTCTCCGTCGTCACCGCCGGATCCCCAACGGCCACCATCGCCCCCGCCGACGTACCCGTCCTGTCCTACGAGAACTCTGGCGACATCGTCCCAGGCCTCGACGGCTACGCCACACAGGGGGATAACGTCACGACCGTCATGTTCCGCGACTACGAAGCCACGTGCGACGTCTCCGACCCCGTCCCGTGCTCACACTCCGCCTCCGTCTACGTCGATGAGATCAGGAGCTCCCTGAGCGCAGCCGCGGCCTCGTCCGACCCGGGCCTTGGCGCACTCGCGGTCGCCGAGGCCCGCCGCACCCACGCGCTCGGCCTCACCGAGCGCACCCAGACCACGATCCACCACTACCAAACGAGGCGCATCACCGACAAGTGATGCGCCTCGAGAAAGGGGAAGCCAGCTCAGTCGCGGTCGGCCTTCTTGTCCCGCAGGACGCCCGACACGACGGAGGCAACCAGCGACGTGATAACCGCGCCCGCCAGGCAGGACAGGAATCCGCCCGTCGTCATGGGAATGCCCAGCGACGTGGACAGCCAGCCGGTCAGCGCGAAGAGCAGCGAGTTGGTCACCAGTGCAAACAGGCCGAACGTGAGGAGGTACAGAGGGAACGCCAGCGTCTTGATGACGGGCTTGATAATCGAGTTCACCAGGGTGAACACGAAGGCGATGACCGCCAGGGCAATGACGGTCTCCGATGCCGTCGTCGACGTGATGGAGATCGACGGAACAAGGAGGGTCGTGACCCACAGTCCGACCATCGTGGCAACAAGTCGAGCAATGAAATCCATTTGTTCATTCTTGCGCAGTGGGACGTTGCTTGCATGGCGCACCCCCATGGGATAGGACTACACGCATGACTAACTTGCGCTTTCGACCTGCCGTTTTGTCCCTGCCACGCTACAAGCCCAGCAAGTCGGCGCCCGACGCCGTCAAAATCTCATCCAATGAGATGCCGACCCCGCCCAGCCCCGCCGTCTTGGAAGCGATCGCCCGCGAACTTCAGACGATCAACCGCTACCCCGACCTGACCGCTGCGCCCCTGCGCCAGGCCCTCGGGAACCGCTTCGGCGTGGGTGCCGACCAAGTGTGCGTCGGCACCGGCTCCTCGGCGATCCTCGTGGCCGCACTGTCGGCCGTGTGCCAGCCGGGCACCCAGGTCGTCTTCCCGTGGCGTTCCTTCGAGTCCTACCCGATCGCCGTCCCGACCGTGGGGGCCGACCCCGTTCCCGTGCCACTCCTCCCGGATGGCAGCCACGACCTCGTCGCGATGCACGAAGCCATCACGGCCGACACTGTCGCGGTCATCGTGTGCTCGCCTAACAACCCGACGGGTCCTGCCCTGACCTATGAGGACATCGCCGCCTTCGTCGCGGACGTTCCCGACGACGTCATGATCATCGTCGACGAGGCCTACATCGATTTTGCGACCAAACCCGGCGTGCGCACCGCAGTCCCGCTCATCGAGACCCACCCCAACGTTGTTGTCATGCGGACCTTCTCCAAGGCACACGCCCTGGCTGGCGTGCGCGTCGGCTACGCGATCGGCGATGCCGAGGTCATCGGCGCGATTCAGTCCCTCCTCGTGCCCTTCGGCGTCAACTCCCTTGCGCTCGCCGCCGCCCTGGCCTCGCTCACAGACGCCGAGGGTGTTCAGTGCGCGGTTGCCGACATCGTCGCTGAACGCGAACGTATCGTTCCCGCCCTGCGCGACCTCGGATACGATATCCCCGACACACAGTCGAACTTCTACCTGCTGCGCGGAAACGTCTACGGCCTCGTCGACGAATGCGCCCGCGTCGGCCTCATCGTGCGTCCCTTCCGCGAAGGCGTGCGCGTCTCCGTGGGCAGCCGCGAGCAGAATGACCTCTTCTATTCGGTGGCCGCCGAGTTCGCGCGAACCCACGAAATCGGTGCGTAGGTACCTGTTAACGCGTGGGCGCGCCCGACCAGTCGGACACGCCCACGCAGGAGGCGGATGCGGTTACGGGACCAGCAACACCACGAACAGCAGAGCCGACCAAGCGATCTCGGTGAAGCCGATCAACCTGGGGGAGAGGGGACGCTGGCGGGTTCGGCTCAGCGTCGGCATCACCCACGCGCGCGCCGTCAGGCACACCCACACGAGAACGGGCCACATCGATAGCGCGCCGAACCACCACGCTGCGGTCACGCCGAGCGTGCAACAAGCGTGAAACAGTACCGCCCCCGTGGCCCAGCGCGAGTCCTTGCGGCCACGGATCATCGAGCGCACCAGCGGCACCGTGCCAACATAGTGCAGCGTGAACACCGTGCATGCTGCCCACGCGTGCGGGGTCACCGCCGTCGGCGAGCCATCTGCTGTCGCCAGCGAGAAAGCGACGGGACCCATGATGCCGCCCGCCAGAATCGAGGCCGCGCGGGCACCCAGGGAGCGTTCGCGCCCCTTCCATACGAGGAAGAGCGCGGACGAGGCTAAGGGAGCGAACGCGATTGCCCACCACAGTAGCTGCGGGCGCATCGCCAGGAGGGTGATGCCGGGAACGGCTGCGAGGACGCTGTAGGTCAGGATCGCGGGCACGATGCGACCGCGGCGCTTGGCGGGAGTCTTGACCCACAGGCACACGGCCGAGAACAACTGGAACGCCATCGCCCACGCCACCAGCATGAGGACGACCATCCATACGAAGGTCAGGGACAGTGCCCATCCGAGCAGCGGTGGGAGGGCCATCATCGTCCATGCGCCGTGCTGGTCGGAGATCCAGCCCTTGCGCTGTAATTCGCGCATGCGGGAACTCTTGTGCTGCCGCGTCTGTGGGTGCTTGTGGGGGCGCCCGCGCGTGTTGCCCTGGGATGTCATCGGGGCGCGTGCGGAGGCGGGGCGTGTGGTCGGCGCGGCACTGTGCATACCCTTAGTTTAGTGATAGTCACCTGGCAGACTCAAGACCCGGGGCGCGATGAGACAGGCGCGAAGCGGTGCCCTCATCGGTGAGGGGCAGTGTGTGCGCTCGGGCCTGGAATGACGAGGCCGTGGCTGGGCCGGGTGCTGACCGCACTAACAGGTCGGGCAGCGGGCGACACACGTGAGGGAGGGATGACCCATTGGGTCATCCCTCCCTCACACGCCTGACGACGTCAGCGGTGTCACTTGTTGAGGCCGTTGCTGATGCCGCACAGGGAGGCGAGCGCGTTCGCCTTCGTGGAGGCATCGCTCACGGCGGCGGAGTATTCCGTGTCGCCGCTCATTGCGCCGGCGGGATCCATGTCCTTGAGCTTGTCCAGGGACTCCACGTAGGGATCAAGAACGTCCTTGACCTCCTTGTTGCTGACCTTCTTGGCGGCTTCCCTGAAGGTATCGGCAGTCTTGGCCATCTGATCCTTCAGCGCCTGCGGGTCCGTCAGTGCCGCGCTGGAGGCAGAGAAGTCCTCGACGACCTTGGTGGCAGCGCCCTGGACCTCCTTGCAGGCGTCGGCCTTGGACTGAGATCCACAGGCGGCCATGCCGAGGGGAAGCAGGGTGACGAGAAGGGCTGCAGCGATGCGACGCTTCATGGGAATACTCCTTGATGTGATGTGGGTTGAAGCAGTGACAGCTTACCGCGTTTCAAAAAAGCAGGTGATGCTGCGTGCGTCTACTGACTGCTAGTTATTGAAATCCCAATGCAGGTTGCAGGCCTCGGATTGTCCCTTCCGATAGACTCGACGGCGTCGTCATTGGCGCGTCAGCTTCCAATGTCCCATCCGAAGCCGCACAGGTCGCTGAGTTTCTTCCCGTGATTCTCCATGTCTGTCATGGCACTGTCGAACTCCTTGGAAGAGAACATGGTATCGCCGTCGTCGTAGAGCTCGATGATCCTCTCCATGTCAGCGATAAAGCTCTGAAAAACAGGCTTAACCTTCTTGTTCTTGACCTTTTTTGAGGCCTTCTTGTAGGAAGATGTCAGGTCAGCCATCCGGTCCCTGAGGACCTTCGGATCTCTGCTGGTGGTCTGCCCTTTCTTTTCCGCCTGCTTGTTGGCGCTAGTCACAGCATTGTCGATTTCGCGACAGGCGGCCGCCTTGGATTGGGAGCCGCAGGCGGCCATGCCGAGCGGGAAGAGGAGAACGAGAGTAGCTGCGAGAATGCGCCGTTTCATGAGAACGTTCCTAGGGGCTGTGATGACGGTACGCCGAGAGTCTATCGTCTTTCGCAGACGCGGTACAGGCCCTCTCATGCTGCGACTATCCGCCATGTCGAGGTGGTCGACAGTGCCTGGGCGTGGATAGCGAGACTGTCAGCGGAACGTCATCGATCCCATGAGAAGCCGCACAGCTCGTTGAGCTTGTCACCGTGCTCGGTCAGATCCTGCGTGAGGGCCAGCATCTCGTCGGAATAGTAATCGAACGTTTCAGCGCCCATCGCCTCGTTGATCTTATCGAGGTCGGCAAGCACATCCTTGTATGCCGCCGACACCTCCTTGTTGGACACATTGTTGGCGGCGTCCTTGTAGATGCCCACGAAGAGATCCATCTTGCTTCTGAAATCGTCAGCGTCGGTTGCCGAATCCAGGGAATCGGACTGCTCCAGGACAGCGTTGCGGGCCTTCTCGATCTCTGCGCAGGCGTCGGCTTTGGACTGGGAGCTGCAGGCGGCCATGCCGATCGGGAGGAGAAGAACGAGGGCTACGGCTGCAAGGCGGCGCGTCATGGGTACTCCTTGATGTGTGACGATGAACGCCTGAAAAGTCTATCGTCATGAAGAAGTGTGGGCCAGGGGCGCTGCCCGCACTGGGTCAGGATGCGAAAGGAGGGAGCCACTGGGGCTCCCTCCTCACGGTGTGGATGGTACTAGCGAGGCGTCACTTGTCCCATTTGAAACCGCAGAGATTGTTCAGCTCTTCGCCGTGCTTGGTGAGATCGTCCCTGACAGTCTCGAGATCAGAGGAGTTGGACAAGGACGAGTTGGTCAGCAGGTCGACGTACTTGTCGAGGTCATCGAGCACAGCCTTGTATGCCTTCTTGACCTTCTTGTTCTTGACCTTCTTCAGCGATTTCTTGTAGACGTCGGTGATCTTCTTGAACTGGTCCTTGAGAGCCTTCTCGTCGGTGTAGTCGATGTCCTTGCCCTTCTGCGTCTCGGCGAGGGCAGCGTCGCGGGCCTTCTCGATCTCCTTGCAGGCGGCAGCCTTGGACTGCGAGCTGCAGGCGGCCATGCTGAATGGGAAGACGAGGACGAGGGCAGCGGCGATGATGCGACGCTTCATGGGAGTGCTCCTATGTGTCGTGATGATCTGTACGCTGAAAGTCTATCGGTTGAAAACAATTTGTGGGGTGGTTACTGGGTGATCCGTGGCACCACTCTGTGCGGTGTCGCTCAAGGGGCTGCTCGGTGGAGTCTTCCCCGAGTGAGCCTCTTACCAGCGTTGGGTTACCTGTCCCACGTGAAGCCGCAGAGGTTGTTCAGTGCCTCCCCGTGGGTGTCCATGCTGTCCTGAATAGACTCATAATCGGGTGACGCGCTCGCGTTTTCGTCGGTATTCAGTAGGTCAATCAGCTTGTCGAGGTCGTCGAGGACGTCTGTGAAGGCAGTCTTCACGTCCTTGTTGGTGACCTTCTGTGCGGATTCCTTGTAGATGCCAGTCATCTTTGTCAGGAAATCGGCGTACTCCTGCTGGCTGGCACGGGGAGGGGTTAACCCACCTCGGGCACCCCTCCCGGCATGGTGTGCGCGTCAGCAACTGCTCACCAGTCCAAGGTAAACCCGCAGAGGTTCTTCAGTACCTTTCCGTGGTCGTCGATGTCTTGCTCATTCTGCTCGTATTCCGGCGACGTGGTAGGAGTGTCGTCCCTGTAGAATTCAACGTGCTTGTCGAGGTCCTTGAGGACGTCGTTGAAGGCAGCCTTGACTTCCTTGTTGCTGACCTTCTTGCCGGCGTCCCTGTACATGTCCAGCAGCTTCTTCAGATGATCTGGGACTTCGTCGAAAGGCATGTCCAGAATCGAGTGTTCGGCCGAGTACTGGTGAACGGAGGTGCGTGCCGTCGAGATTTCCTTGCAGGCGTCAGCCGTGGACTGGGACCCGCAGGCAGCCATGCTCAGCGGGAAAATGAGGACGAGAGCGGCGGCAGTAAGACGACGCTTCATGGGTGCTCCTAGATGTCGTAAGAATGGATGCACTCAAAGCTTATGACGTGGAAGAGATTTGTGTCGCAGGCCTCTACATTGTGGACGTGGTTGCCGTGTTCGCGCGGGGCCTCGGCGGCCGTGCTGATGATGGGTAGGATCGCTGCTCTCTATCGTTCCCGCCCTTTGCATCCAAGCTGGCAGTTGATTCGACGATGCGCATATAAAATCGCCGGGACCTTGCGGTCCCGGCGACTCACCGTCGGGGTGGCGGGATTTGAACCCACGGCCTCTTCGTCCCGAACGAAGCGCGCTACCAAGCTGCGCCACACCCCGGTGCCGTACGAGTATAGCCATACCTCGCCGAAAATCCCAAACCGAGATGAATCAGCGGAGGGAAGTGTGTGCCACGTCGCAGTTGCGTGGCTGTTGGCTGTCCCTCGCAGCGCCCGCTACGCGGGATGCACGTGGATGAGGGAGGCCTCGGGCCGCGTCGCGATACGCACCTTGGCGTAGGGCGACGTCCCCAGGCCCGCGGAAACGTGCAGCCACGTCGAGGAGCCGTCGGGCGCCTCCCACCGGTTCAGGCCCTTGGCGTAGCGCCGCGAAATATCGCAGTTTGTGATGATCGCACCCACGCCCGGGATCCCGATCTGGCCGCCGTGCGTGTGGCCAGCGAGGATCAGATCTGCCCCGTCGCCGGTGAGCGCATTGACGACGCGCGTGTAGGGCGCGTGCGTCACCCCCAGTCGCAGAGCCCCGGGTTCGCTCCACGACGAGGCCGGGGCGACCAGGCGGTCACGCTGAATATGCGCATCGTCGGTGCCCAGAAGAGAAACGGTCCCTCCGGGCAGCGACAGCGTGCCGGACGCATTCGACAGATCGACCCACCCGGCGTTGCGCATATGGCGGACCATCGGCAGGTACGGCAGGTCAGGAACCACACGCGCGGGGTGGGGCTTTGATCGAGACAGGTAGCGGCTCCACCGCTTCGCGATGGGCGAATAGTAGTCGTTCGACCCCAGGACGAAGGCACCCGGATACGACAGGAATGGGCGGTAGGCGTCCATCACCAACTCGAGTCCGTCGATGGACCCGAAGTTGTCGCCCGTCGCCACAACCATGTCGAATCGCTCAGAGGACGCAACATCCGAGAGGAATCGCAGCAGGAACTCCTGCCCCGCAAAGAGGTGCAGGTCGGCGATCTGGAGGATCGTCACCTCGGGAACGTCGCGCTCAACCGGCACGTCATAACGCCGCAAGGTTGGCATGGTGCGCTCAACCGAACCCCACGCCAGCGCCGCTCCGCCCGCCGCAATCCCCGCGAGCCCCAGCCCCCCAATGACCGCGCCCGTAGTGCGCAGGAGGTCACGGCCTCGTCGAGGGGACGAGGCGGTGACAGTCGTGAACGTGGAAGCCATATCAGTTGCCGCTGCTCGTGGCCGAGGGCGCGGGGTTCGGAGTCGGGTTCGAGCGGGTCGTGGCGGCGCCGATGTTCGCGCTGGAGACGTTCTCGACGGGCGTGCCGGCGAGGACCTGCGTCATGTAGGGCGCCCAAATGTTCTGGCCGACGAAGGTCTCACCGTAAATCTCGCCGTAGTACTTGCCGTTGATGGTCACAGCGCCGACTTCCTGCGAGGAGTTCGCGCCGTGGCCCACCCACGCGGACGTCACGATCGAGGGGGTGAAGCCCGTCAGCCACGTGTTGGCGTGGCCGTCGGTGGTGCCCGACTTCGCGGCGAAGGGGCGCCCGTCGCCCAGGCGCGTGGACGTGTAGTACTGGCCGGCGGACGCGGTCAGCAGGGCCGCTGTCTTGTTGGCGATGTCGGGGGAGATGACCTCCTTGCAGTCCGCGGAAAACTCCTTGAGGACGTTCTCGTCGCGGTCAGTCACGGACTCGATGGACTGCGGCGTGCACTGCTGGCCGGAGTTGGCGATCGCCGCGAACACGGACGCCATCTGGAGCGGTGAGGCGGACACGGAGCCGAGGATGTTGGCCGGGTAGGGGGAGGGAACCTCGCCGTCCTCGGTGATGCCCAAGTCGTAGGCCGTGTCGAAGATCGAGCAGAAGTCGACGCGGGATGCCATGTTCACGAAGGCTTGGTTGACGGACTGGCCGGTGGCGCGCACGACGTTCATGGTGCCGGTCTTACCCGCGAGGTCGTTGACCTGGTAGCCCTCGGTCGTGATGGGGCGGCCGTCGCACTTGAAGGCGCCGTTCGGGTAGAAGGTGTTCGCCGAACCGACCGTCTCGTAGGCGGAGTGGCCCTCCTTGAACCACTCGAGCAGGATGAAGACCTTGAAGGTCGAGCCGACCTGGAAGTTGCCGTCGGCCGAGTAGTTCGACATCGTCTCGCCGGTCTCGATGCCGTAGGTCGTGTTCTGTGCCATCGACAGGACACGGCCGGAGCGCGGGTCGAGCGACACCAGGGCGTCGTTCAAGCCCGAGGGGTCACCCACGGGAATCGTGTTCGTCAACGAGGAGTACGCGGCGTCCTGCATCGTGGGATCCATCGTGGTGCGGATCGTGATGCCCTGAGTCTTGAGCATGCGCTCGCGCTCGGTGCGAGTCTCACCGAAGGTCGGGTCCTCCAGGAACTGGGCCAGGACGTAGTCGCAGAAGTAGGCCTTGGACGACTCTGCGCCGGAGCAGCCCTCCGAGGAGATGCTCGGGTGCAGCATCGATTCGATCGTCGTCGCGGTGCCCTCGTCGTACTCTTCCTGCGTGATGACACCCTGCTCAAGCATGGCGGCCAGGACCGTGTCGCGGCGTTCCTTGGCGGCGTCCGGGTGGGCGAGGGGATCGTACTGGACGGGCGACTGCACGAGGCCCGCGAGGAGCGCGGACTCCAGGTAGTTCAGCTCGGAGGCCGACTTGGAGAAGTAGCGCTGCGAGGCGGCCTCCACGCCGTAGGTGATGGGGCCGAAGGGGGCGATGTTCAGGTAGCCCGTGAGGATCTCGTCCTTGGACTGAGTCTTTTCCAGGGCCAGCGCGTACTTGATCTCGCGCAGCTTACGCTCGGTGGTCTGCTCGGTTGCGGCGCTGACCTGGTCGGCGTCGCCCTCAAGGTAACCGCGCTCAGCCAGCGAGTTACGCACGTACTGCTGCGTGATCGTCGAAGCGCCCTGGCGGCCAGAATCTCCCAGGTTCGTCACGAGCGCACGGGCGATGCCGGTGGCGTCAACACCGTTGTGCTCGTAGAAGCGCTTGTCCTCGATCGCGATGATCGCCTTCTTCATGACGTCGGAGATGTTCGCGCTAGGAACGACGATGCGCTGCTTGTCGTAGAAGTGCGCGATCACGGCGCCCGACGAGTCCAGGAGCTGCGATTCTTCCGCTGGAGCGACCGTCTGAAGGTCTCCAGGCAGTTCGTTGAACACGGAGGGGGCGGACTTCGCCACCAGCGCGGTGGGGCCAGCGACGGGCACGAGCATGCCCGCCCCGACGACGCCCATGAGCGCGGAAACGCTCAGGAACGCCAAGAGGAGGGCGAACAGCTGGGTGGGCCGGACAGCACGGGAGTGAGAGTGCGACATGGTCCTAGCTTACGTGCAGCATCGCTCATCTGACAGCTGGTGGCGCGTGACAATTGCCTGATCGGTCACCTGTTATCGCTTTAATGGCTAGTCGCACCGTTTGCACCCACAATGGTATGTGTGTATGGTCACATGTAGGGCTCAGAGTAGAGTGAAGTGGAGATCTTCGATGGCAACCCACGGCGACGACCAAAGCTGGGTCGCGCGCGCCTTGTGTGCGTCCATTGAGCCGGACGCGCTCTTCGTACAGGGTGCTTCGCAGCGTCAGGTTCGCCTGCGCTGCTACGAGTGCGAGGTGCGCCTTGAATGTTTGGCTGACGCCCTCCAGTCCGAGGCCAACTACGGCGTGTGGGGCGGCTTGACAGAGCGGGAGCGTCGCGCGATCTTGCGTCATTATCCCCATGCGGAGGATTGGCTGACGTGGCTTCGCTCGTCGGACGATACGCTGGCTCGGGAGTTGCGCAGTCCGCACGTCCCCAAGGTCTTGTCGTACGTTCGCCCCCAGATGGCAGGTAGGATGAGCTCATGACTAAATGGGAATACGCAACGATTCCGCTGCTCACGCATGCGACGAAAGCAATCCTTGACCAGTGGGGTGCCGACGGGTGGGAACTCGTCCAGGTGATCCCGGGACCGACGGGCGGTGAGAACCTGGTCGCCTACCTGAAGCGCCCTATCGAGGGCTGATCAAGTAGCTCACAACTGACAGTGCGTCAGTAGGGACGAGGCCGTGGCTGGCTGTGCGCACATTCGTGCGTGAGCGGGCCACGGCCTCGTCTGTTTCCGGCTCAACGCCGTGAGCGCCGGGTTATAGGACACTGCGTGTTGCTGGTAGTGCAACTTTTTGGCTTTCTGGTGCGGGAAAGTCGGTATAGAAGGTGGTGGCATCTGCTCTCGTCTTCGTGTGGGCAGCGTCTGTACATTAACCCCGTGATTCTGCGCGCGGGCCCCGGACTGTGCGCGCGTGGGTCGGTGGGCCCTTTTACTGGTAGTGGTAACCCGTTCCTGCGCAGCTGGGACCGATAGGTGGCAGTGTGGGCGGCCTGCCTGGGCTACCACCTGTGGGGTTAACCTGCGCATGAAGGGGCCCAGGCATCCACCTGTCCGGCCGATCCTGCCACCCCCGTGGATGATGCCGCCATCCCTGTGGGCGATGGCACCACCCCTGCGTTGATTGCCTCCGTAAATGGCCGCGGTTGAGCTTGTTACCCTCGAATGTGGATAGGAAGCGAGCATGCGGATAGCTTATGAACATGCGGATAGCTTCGTAACCTATCCGCAAGCGCCTAACCTATCCGCGAAGGCGAAACCTATCCGCGAGTGGTAGGCCTGTCAGCTGCCGCCACGCATACTCGTTCCTGCGCAGCTGGGCCCGATAGGTGGCAGTGTGGGCGGCCTGCCTGGGCTACCACCTGTGGGGTTAACCTGCGCATGAAGGGGCCCAAGCAGCCACCTATCCGGGACTGTGCGCGTGGGCCCCTTGACTGGTAGTGGTAACCCGTTCCTGCGCAGCTGGGCCCGATAGGTGGCAGTGTGGGCGGCCTGCCTGGGCTACCACCTGTGGGGTTAACCTGCGCAGTGAAGGGCCCAGGTATCCACCTGTCCGGCCGATGGTGCCACCCCTGGGGCCAATGAGGCCACCCCTGAACTGAGCACATCCGTCCGCCGCTCCTGGGACTGACCACCGACCCACACGTGATGTCCTATAACACTGAGCGCCTGTTTCCTCAAGTGGCGTGAGCGCGCCGTGGACGCACGGAGGGCCCGACACCGTGAGGTGTCGGGCCCAACCCTGTGTAGGCTGCGGTCAGCGGGCGCGGCGCGCCAGGCGATCGACGTCGAGGAGCGTCACGGCGCGACCCTCCAGGCGGATCCAACCGCGCGACACGAAGTCGGCGAGCGACTTGTTGACGGTCTCGCGAGAAGCGCCGACCAGCTGGGCCAGCTCTTCCTGCGTGAGGTCGTGGGGAACGTGGACGCCCTTGTCGGTCGCGGTGCCGAAGCGGTCGGCCAGGTCCAGAAGGGCCTTGGCGACGCGGCCGGGGACGTCGGAGAACACGAGATCCGAGAGGGACTCGTTGGTGCGGCGCAGGCGCTGCGCAAGGGCGCGCAGCATGTGCTTGGCCAGCGTGGGGTTGGTGTCGAGCACATGCATGAGATCCTCGTGCTCGAGGTAGAGGAGGGACGCCGGAGACACGGCGGTCGCGGTGGTCGAGCGCGGACCCGGATCGAAGAGCGTGAGCTCACCGATGATCTCGCCGGGGCCGAGGACGGCGAGCAGAGACTCGCGGCCGTCGCTCGACGTGTGACCGAGCTTGACCTTACCCTCGGTCACGATGTAAAGGCGATCGCCGAGATCACCTTCGTCGAAGAGGGTCTCTCCGCGGCGCAGGGTCGTGTGACCCATCTTCTGCTGGAGGGACACCTGTTGTGCATCATCAAGGCCACCGAACAGCGGCACCTGGCTGATGAAGTTGCCGTCACCGATCATGGTGCGGAGCTCCTTCCGCTCGTGCCCGATTGCTCGGGCGTTCCGATTGAGGCTGCGCGGCGAGTCCCATGCGTTAGACCGATCACTAGGGGGTACCGCGTATCACACCATTATGCCCTATCTATCAGATGAAACATGTTTCATTCTGGGATTTGTGTGAGCTGTCTAATGAAAAACAAGCTAAATTGCGTGCGCTGCGACGTGCTCAGCCAGGGCGTCAGCGACTGTGGAGGGTGCTTCCTCGGCCAGAAAGTGCCCGGCCTCGCGAATGACAATCTGCGTCAGGGGTGCGTCGACAAACTGCGCGTCAGCTGCGTGATCGAGGGTGGACCACGCGCCGTCATCGCGGCCGACAAGAGATAGGACGGGGACCTGCACCGGCTCAGCCAGGGTGCGGCGCAGTTCCCGGGACAGCGATCGGGTGGCGGTCAGCCCACGCAGCGCCGTGTGCGCGGCAAACGGACGCCGCAGCGCTGCGCGATAGGGGCCAGACTGGGAAACAAGAGCGTCCACGGACCCGGGCGAGGCCCACGCGCGGAACACGGTCGTCACGAGCGAGCCGGAACGCAGGGCACGTTCCCTGCCCGTCGGCAGGGCGAGGCGACCCTGGAGGACGCGCCCGCCCGCCCAGGGGACGCGTCCGATGACGGGCTGCGTGCCCAGGGGGTGGGGTGCCGACAGGACGGCGACCGAGCGAAGTTCGAGCGGCGCTAAAGCGCCAATCATCCACGCGACACTCCCGCCCACGCCAAGCCCGGCCACCGAGAAAGAGGCAACGCCGAGCGCGCGCACGACGCCAATGACGTCGCGAGCCATCTGTTGCAGATCGCAGTCTCCGCGCGTCAGGTCTGAGGTGCCAAAGCCTCGTAAATCGAGGGCGAACACGCGCGACGTCGACTCAGCCAAGAGGGGCAAGACCTCGCGCCAGGACCACCAGTGCTCGGGGAAACCGTGCAGCAAGACCAGGGCATGGTCCATGCCCTGGCCCATGTCTGCGACGTGGAATGCAGCTCCGCCAGCGCTCACGTGCCGGTGGGTCCACGGACCCTCGAGCTCGATCGCGCTGGCGGGGATGAGGGTGTTCACTTGCGCTTCAGATCCTTCGCGGCCTTCTTACGCGCGCCCTTGGAGTAGAAAGCGCCCGCCGGGTTGATGGCCTCGATGGAGGTACGCAGCGCCTCCTCTGCGCGGCCCTTGCGGCGCGCGGAGTGAGACACGTAGCCCAGGCCCATCAGGACGATGGCCAGCAGCGCGAAGCGGCCGGAGTAGCCGGAGGCCTGCAGGTGGTGTGCGAGGTTCGAGCCGAGGGAGCTGGTGTTGGCCAGGACCGTGAGGGGATCCAGCAGGGTCGAGGCCGTGATGCCGGGAGTAAGAACCCACGGCAGGCCCGCAAGCAGCGTGATGACGCCCATGAACCACGCGCCCAGCGAGGAGCGGCGCGCCGTGGCGCACAGGATCACGGTGATGACGATCGCGCCGAGGAGCTCGCCGAGCGCCAGGATCGAGGCGACGCCCGTGAACATGGGGGCGGCCTCGGACAGCGTCATGCGCGAGCCCGCGTCGGCAGCCAGGTACCAGCCGACCGGGACGAGGATGAGGAACAGGAGGAACGACAGGAAGTGGGCGCCGCTGCGCGAGGGCATCTCGGTGATCTCGGGCGTGGCGCTAAACAGCTCGTCGTCCAGCCGGGAAGCGGGTGCCTTGTCGCCGCGGTCGCGGCCCTGGCTGGCGATCGCGGCCAGGGTGGCGGCGTCGCGATCATCCTCGTCGGTGCCCAGCACAGAGCGGCGCTGGGGACGCTCCTCCTCGGCCAGCGCCGACGCGCCAGCCGCGGCGGCAGCTCCAGCCGCGGCAACTCCGACCGCGGCCGCAGCGCCATCGCCGGACTCGTTCTGTGCGCTCGCCTCGTCCTGCTCGTCGAAGGAGTACGAGGGCGTGGTGGCCATGCGCTCAGCCAGGCGTGTGGACAGCTTGCGCGTGGGCACGTCGGTGTAGGCGGACTCCTCCGCATCCGTGTAGTTGGGCAGCTTCTTGGTGGGCACGTCAACAGTGGAGGAGGCCTGCGCCTCGTCCACGGCCTCCTGCGCGCTCTCGGCGGCGCGCGCTTCCTGCGCGGCAGGGCTCAGCGCGGGGATGGAGGGAGAGAAGGGCTCGTCGTCGCCGAAAATCATGGAACGGCGCGAGGGCAGCGAGGGGGCGGCCTCGGCGGCAGCGCCACCGACCGCGGAAGCGCGCTCGTCGCCGTGGGACGAGGCCTCGGCGGAGTGCTCGGGGGCGTCCTCGATGGGGGCGGGTTCCTCGGCGGCGACGGGTGCCGCTGCCTGCGGCTCAACGCGATCCTCGCGCGCCGAGTCCAGGTTCAGGCCAAGGGCTGCCGCTGCCTGGGCGGGCGTCATGATGGGGGAGCGCACGGGCTCAGACGAGGAGAACTCCTCCTCGGCGACGGGCGCCTCGTCGGCAGGCTCTGCGATGACGTGAGCCTTGGCGGTGGGAACGTCCACCTGCGAGGGCTCCTCGATGACGCGTGCCTTGGCGGTGGGAACGTCCACCTGCGAGGGCTCCGCGACGGCGCTCTCCTCGGCGGCTGCCTCAACCGCGCTTTCCTCAACCGCGCTTTCCTCAACCGCGGGCGCCTCCACCTCCGAAGGCTCCTCGGCGACCGGCTCAGCGTCGGCCTCATGCTCGGAGACAGCGTCCGCCTGGGGGGCCTCAACGGACGTATCCACAGGCTCAACCTCGGAAGCGGAAGCGACGTCGGCCTCGTCGGAGGGAACGCTCGGCGCGGAGACGACGGGCAGCTCGCCCGTGGAAATCTTGTCCTCGATCGTGGGCTTGAGCGGCGCGGCGCCAGGGACGCGGCCCGTCAAACCGCCGATCGCCACCGACTCGATCTCGCCGGTGTTGATGGGCTCGCTGGCCTCACCGATGATCGCCGCTGCGTCGGAACCGTCACCGGGCAGCTCAATCTCTTCGCCGGTCAGGACCACGTTGTCGCGGGCATCCTTCTCGTTGTCGCGGTGGACGTCAAACTCGTTCTCGGACATGCTTCCTCCTTATATCTGCCCACATATTACGTTTTAAGCGCCCCTGCGCGCGCATTAGACCGCGGCAGGCCCCTCAATGTGAGTCGAATCCTCGACCGAATCGAGTCGGCGCACCGCGCGCAGCCGCGCCCACAGGATGCCCAGCGACGCGCACCCGGTCGCCATACCCAGGGCCGCCAGCATCGGCGAGGCCAGCGCCACCTTCGTCAGGATCGACGAACCCGGAACAATCACGTTCCCGGTCAGCGACTCCCACACGGGAAGAATCACATAGCTGGGCAGCACCAGGATCAGCCACGTCGCCAGCTGCGCGCCCGTAATCGACCATCGGGCGCTGACCACCAGAACGGCCAAGGCCACGCCTGCCGACAATGCCAATCCGTGGCCCATCCCGTGCCTCACCAGGACGCCCTCAAGCCCGAGCGCGGCCACGTTCGTCGTATCCGAGGGGGACGCCGCGATGATCAGCACCGCGACGGCGAGCGCCGCAGGGACCGCGATCGTCGTGCCGAAAGCGTGGCGGTGTACCCGCGCGAGCGGCATGCGTGTCGTCTGACCGGCACGCACGCGCACCGACTTAATCGTCAGCGCGCACGCGCCCAGCATCAGCGACAGGCACACCGGATACAGGCCCCACACGACGCCGGCGAACATGTCGTCGGGCTCGACCGAGGACTTCATGAGGAAGGGGATGCGTGCGACACCCAGGAACTGTGCCGCACCAACGACGAGCGACCACGCGAAGGTGACGACCATGCCCACGCTGGACTCCTCGCAGTTCAGCGCGATCAGCGCCAGGAGGAGGGAAGCCAGCGCCAGGCCAATGAGGCCTTCGACCGAGGCCAGGGGCTGCCCGACGGCTGCGAGCGCCTGCACGTCCACCATCGAGGAGCCCAGGAACACCAGGGCAATGGGGGCGAAAACGAACGCGAAGAGGCCCGAGCGCAGGCGCGCGGAGAAGTTTCGATGCTGCAAAAGCGTCATGCCCCTAGTGTAGGGGTGTGAGTATCGAAGCCCTCATCGACCCCGCGCCCTCCGTGTTGCGCGCCGCCGCCGTGCGCCCCGATGTCGCCGCCGCCATGGACGAGGCCCACGCCGCCCTCGCGGATCTGCGCTTCGCCGAGGGCCTGCGCCGAGGCTGGGAGGAAGCACGCGCCGAGGCTGCAGTCCGAGAGGCCGCCGCCCTGTCCATCGTGGAGGGCGCGCGCACCACCGTCGACGACGTGCGCGCCCTGTCCATGGCTGACGCGGGTGGAGCGGCCTCGGATCCGGGGGCCGCACTCGCGCTGGGGATCTGGCGCTCCCAGTGGAATCTCGCCTCGCGCTTCCCGGCCCTCAACACGCGCTCCCCGGGCGGGCCTCGCGTGGCCCCCACGCCCCTGCCCGCCCTCATCGCGGGACTGCACAGGGACGCGTGTTCGGGGTTGGTCGCCGCCGGCCTCGTTGAGCCTCGCGCGCTCGCCGTGCCCACCGACCCCGCCGCGCTGGCGCCCGCGCTCGACTACGCGCGCTGCGACGCACCCGCCCTGGCCGTCGCCGCCGCGCTCACCGCCCACTTCCGATTCCGGCGCGTCTTCGCCCCGGCCTCGTCCGTCGTCGGCGCGGGGCTGGCCCGGTGGATCCTGGTCATGCGGGGCGTGGACCCGACCGGCGTGTGTGTGCCCGGCGCCTACGACGCGCTCGACCCGGCGCGCGCGGGGCGTGCCCTGGCCGGGTGGGTCAGCGCCGACGAGGCCGGCCTGGCCCGGTGGATCACCCACTACTGCGCGGGGATCGTCTACGGCGCTCAGGTCGGGCGCGACGTCGCCCGCCACGTGCAGGCGGGCAGGCTCTCGTAGGGGCGCTTAGCGGCGCAGCAGCGCGCAGGCCGCCGCCCCCACGGCCACCCCGGCCATGAACGGCACGGCGACCTTCGCGGGCGTGGGCACCCGGCGCGGCAGCACCCGAACAGTGGACAGGAACGTCAGGGTCGGCCAGCCCTCGCGCTCGGCCATCTCGCGCAGGGCGCGGTCCGGGTTGACCGCGTACGGGTGCCCGACCAGGCGCAACAGCGGCGCGTCTGAGACCGAATCCGAATACGCCGAGCACTCCGACAGGTCCCAGCCGCGAGCGCGGGCCAGGGCCTCGCAGGCGTCCGCCTTGCCCTGCGCCTGGTTGAAGTGCGTGACCTCGCCCGTGAAGCACCCGTCCTCGTCTGTGGCGGCTTTGGAAGCCAGGACCTCGTCCGCGCCGAGCATCTTGGCGATCGGGCGCACCACCTGCTCCACCGATGCCGACGCGATGACGACGACCTCGCCGATGCTCTTGTGGTAGGCGATGCGGCGCAGGGCCTGCGCGTAACAGACCGGTTCGATCGTGCGTTCGAGCGCGTCCTCGACGGTCGCCTCCAGGAACGCAGCGTTCCAGCCGCGGGCCATGCGGCCCATGGCCTCGGCCATTTGTTCCATGCGTGACTCGTCCGCGCCCGACAGGAGGTACGGCAGCTGCACGAGGAAGGAGGTGATCGCGGTGCGGCGATTCATGAGGCCCGCCTCGATGAAGGGGCCCGACAGCGCCACGTTCGACGAGGTATCCAGGACCGTCTTGTCCAAGTCAAAAAATGCCGCGCGTACCATTTGTTTACTCCAGCGTCGGGATTATCCACAGGGCCCGCCATCGGACCGCTCTATGCACAGGGTGGCATTTCGTGTCGGCGTTGTCCACAGGGGCGCGCGTGCCGGTAGACGCTCGCGCGTGTGGCGGCGCACCGTTGAGGGATGAACGCAATCGTCGAATGTGTCCGCGGCCCGGTCGCCCTCGTGGGCTTGACCTCTGCCGATCTGTCTTACGCCCGCGATGCCCTCACGCTGGCGGGCGCACGTGCGTGCTCCGAGCCCTTGCGCGCTGCCCTGGTGCTCGCCGCCCCGGGTGCGCCCGTCCCCGCGCTGGTTCCGTGCGTGCGCGTCGGCAAGGGCGGGCAGGTGAGCTTGCCCGGGGACACCGCCTTGCTCGTCTCTCTTATCGCCGAGGCCTCCTGGCGTTCCTCCCGATCCGGTCCCGTCTGGGTGGTGGCCGGGATCGCCGGGGGAGTGGGGGTCACGTCGCTCGTGCGCCTGCTCGCCAGGAGCGGCGCGCGGCGTCCGTGGTGGGGGCGCGTCGCTGGGTGGCTCGGGCGAGTGTTGCCGGTGACGAGGCCTGGGCCGGGTCGGTCGCTGTCCGACGACAGAGGGAGCGGTGCTGAGGACAGCTGCGGTGCGCAACGAGATTCTCTTGCGGATGACGTCCCCGTCGTCATCGACGCCTCCGGGTCCGTGCCGGGCTTTGCCGGGTCCGGCGATCACGACCTGCCGGGCGTGCGGTGGGCGGATCTGGAGGCGAGCGAGGACTCCTACCTGCCCTCCCTGCGCGACCACCTGCCCGTCATCGGCGGCGTGCGGGCACTTGTCGGGGACTGTCGCGGGGGAGCCAGCGCCGATGACCCGCGCGTGGCGAGCGCGTGCCGTTCGATTGGGGCCCCGCTTATCGTCGACGCCGGCCGGTGGGACGCCCGGGCCGCTCGCCTCGCCGAGGTGATACGCGCCGACGCCATCATCCTCCTGACCCACGGTGACATCGAGGGGGCTGCATCTGTCGCCGCGTCCCTGGCGATAGCTCCCGCCCCCGTCCCCGCGCTCACGGCCGTGGTCGGGGATCGAGCGCGGCGCAGCCCCGGCCTCGTCGAGTGCGCTCCCGCGCCCATCCTGCACGCGCCCACCCGCAGGGGGCGAGACCTGCGCGCGCTACTGCGAGCCCTACACGCGTGCGGGTCTGCGAGCACGAGCGGACGGGTCAACGCCTCCTTCGATGAGCCCGAGGGCCCCGACTGGCTGCGTGCGCTGGAGGCCTCCCATGCGTGACGCCCATCGGTTCTTGGCGCGTGGCGACCCGCCCGCCCGCGCCGTCTCGCGCGCCGCTCGGCCCGGCTGCGGGGCCTCCGAAGCCGCGCGCACCCTCGACGACCTGAGGGCCAGGACGCGCGGCATGAACCCCGCCCTGGCCTCGGTCATAGAGGCGCCCGGAGTCACCGACGTCCTTATTAATGGGGGCCAGGCGTGGGTTGACCGCGGCGGGGGCCTGGCACGCGTCGACGTCGGCATCCGCGGCGAGGCCGACGCCCGGCGCGCGGCGATCCGCATGGCCAGCGCGTGCGGGGTGCGCCTGGATGACGCGAGCCCCATCGCCGACGGAACGCTGCCCGGCGGCGTGCGCCTGCACGCGGTCCTCGCGCCCGTGTCCGGCTCGGGCACCCTCATCTCCCTGCGCGTGCTGGGCACCCGCCGCCTGGGCGTCGCCGACCTCGAGGCGCGCGGCACCCTGCCCGGCCCGGTCGGCCCCCTCCTGCGAGGCCTCGTCGCCGCGCGCGCGAACGTCCTCATCTCCGGGGCCACCGGCAGCGGCAAAACGACCCTTCTCAGTGCCGCGCTCTCGCTTGTGGGGGCGGACGAGCGGATCGTGTGCATCGAGGAAGTCCCCGAGATCGCGCCCGCCCACCCGCACTGCGTCCACCTCGTCGAACGCAAACCCAACATCGAGGGCCGAGGCGCCATCACCCTGCCCGACCTCGTGCGAGCGGCCATGCGCATGCGCCCCGACCGGCTCGTCCTGGGCGAATGCCGCGGCCCCGAAGTGCGAGACGTCCTCACCGCCCTCAATACCGGGCATGACGGCGGCTGGGCCACCCTGCACGCCAACAGCGCGGCGGACGTGCCCGCCCGGCTCGCGGCACTCGGCGCGCTCGCGGGCATGAGCGAGGCGGCGCTCGCCGCCCAGGCCTGCGCCGCCCTCGACTCCGTCCTGCACATGCGACGATCCCCGTCAGGACAGCGCTGGGTCTGTGAAGTCGGCGTCCTCATCAAGGACCGCGGCCCCCTGGAGTGCGCGCCCGCGCTTCGCGTCACCTCCGATGGGCGAGTCATCGAGCACGAGGCCTGGGCCGGCCTCGCCGAACGGGCGGGGCTATGAGGTGGGTGTGGATTGCGTCGGCGGGGGTCCCCGCCGGGGACGGCGCGCGGCGGCCATGCCTGCTTGCTGCGCGTGTCCTTCCACCATCGTGGGGCGAGTGGGTAGCTGGTGGTCCAGTCGGGGATGGCCTCGCACCGGTTAACCTCGCCGAAGGAGCAGGGAGCCACCGCCTGCTCTGCGTCCTTGTCGCCGTCGCGCTCGCGGTGTGCGCGGCGCGGATTGCGGCAGGAATCCTCGCACGGCTCCTGCGCGCACGCCGGGAACGCCGCGTCGTGCGCGCCTGGGCGGGCTCCCGCGGGGCTCCTGTTCGGGCTACTGGGCGGGCTCCCGAGTGTGCTCCCGGTGAGGCTTCCGGTCGGACTTCCGGTGAGGTCCCCGGTCGGGCTTCCGGTCGGGGCGGGACGTCTCCGCGCCCCCGCGCTCGCTTCGCTGCTTTTTCGCGCTGTGCCTCCTCCACTCGCCGAGGCGAGGCTGCCCACCACCGAGGACGCGCACAGGGACCTCCCTCAACGCGCGAACTCGCCCTCCTGGCCGCCGAGGTCTCCACGCGACTGCGCGCCGGCGCCCCGGCCTCGTCCGCGTGGGAGCGAGCCCTGGAACGCATCGGGGTGGGCAGCGCGGTCGGGACCGACGACGTTTATCCGCGCGCCCTCGACGAGTGGGCACGCGAGCCGCCGCGGTGGCGCTCCCTCCTGACGCGCGCTCGCAGCCCGGACGCGGCAGCCGCCCGGGCCAGCGCCGCCTCGGTGGTCGTCGCCTGCCGATTCAGCCACGGCCTCGGCGCGCCCCTGGCCGACGTCCTCGACGCGATCGGGGACGCGATCGACGACGCCCAGGCCGTCGAGGAGGCCCGCCGCGTCGCCTCCGCCGGGCCACTCATGTCCGCGCGCGTGCTCGCGGGGCTGCCCCTCGTGGGTGTCACGGCCGCGCTGGCGCTCGGAGCCTCGCCGTGGGGCTTCTACACGAGCGGCACACCGGGGGTTGTCTGCGCGAGCCTCGGCGTTCTCGCGTGGGTGGCGGGCGTCGCCTCGTGCCGACGCATTCTCGCCCGATGTCGACGTGCGGATGCGGGCGGCGGCGACACGGACGCGGCGCTGGCGTGCGACCTGATCGCCTCGGCCCTCGCGTGCGGGGCCTCGATTCCCCGAGCCCTGGACGCCCTCGCCGACGCCTGCGCGCAGGAACCCCTCGCGTGGACCGCCTCCTCCCTGCGCCTGGGGGCGACGTGGGAGCAAGCGTGGGAGGAGGCGCCCGCGTGGGCCGATCCGCTCCGTGACGCCCTCGAGGCCTCGTGGACCGCCGGCACCGCGCCCGAAGGAATGCTCGCACGCTGCGCCTCGTGGGAGCGACGCGCGCGCCTGGTCGACGCGAAGACACGCGCCGAAGAACTCTCCGTGCGCCTGGTTGGCCCGCTCGGCGCGTTCTTCCTGCCCGCGTTCCTCCTCCTCGGTATCGCGCCCCTCCTGGCGCACCTCATGGGCACCGTCGCAGGGTAGGCGGCGTCGCGCGGGACATGCCGTCGTGGGGACGATCGAGAGGTGGGGGTGATGCGCGTTGGGGCCCTGACGCCACGATACCGGGGTGCTGAGGTTCCGCGGCGGCGACCGCACAATCGGGGTGATGGTGGAGGTGGTGCAACGCTGGGGAGATGCTCGTCGGGGCATCGCAGACCTGGTCACTCGATATCCACAGGGGCACGCTCGATCCGACTTATCCACAGCCCCTCCTCGTGTCGCGCCGCTATCCACAGGGGAACAAATCCACCTGGAACGCGGCTACGCGAGGCGCGCACACTGGCCCTGCGCGCACCCCGCGCGCACGACGAAAGGACAGATCAATGACGATTATCGAACGCATCGACTGCGCCGCGACCAGGGCGCAGCTCGCCGCCATGGGGACCCTGCGCGAGGCCGCCCAACGCCTCCAGGCGGCCAAGGACGACCCCTCCTCGGGCGACCCCGAGGAAGGCGCAACCACCGTCGAATACGCGATCGGCACCATCGCGGCCGCCGGATTCGCCGGGCTGCTCATCGTGATCCTCAAATCGGACGCGGTGCGCTCAACCCTCGAATCCGTTATTCAGGAAGCGCTCAACACCCGATGAGACGCGACGAAGCCGGATACGTGACCGTCGAGCACGCCGTGTGTTTCGCCGCAGTCACCCTCGTCGTCGGCGTCATCGCCGCAGCCGCCCAGGCAGGCCTGACGGGATCCTCCCTGTGCCAAGCCGTACGCGAAGGTGCCCGCGCCGCATCGATCGGGGAAGGGAATCCGCAGGAGGCAGCCACGGCCTCGTACCCCCAAGGCTCCTACACGGTCGCGCGCGGAGACGGACTCGTGACCGTCACCGGAACCGCCCCCTACCGCGGCGCCGCCGGGTGGATCGGGGGACAGGCGCGCTGCGCGGTCACGACCATCGACGAGGCGGACCTGCCGTGAGACGGTCGGGCGAGGCTCCCGCGAGGATGGGTGAGGAAGGGTCCGGGACGGTCAACAGCGTCGGGCTCATAGCCTTGGCGCTCACCCTCGCGATTCTCCTTGCGGGAGTCGGCGGCGCTCGCACCGCGTCGGTGCGGCTTCAAGCCGTCGCGGACCTGGCGGCGTTGGCTGGTGCCGAGCGCTCTGCGACCGCTCCCTGGGAGGATGTTGGCTCGCGCCCCTGCGAGGCCGCCAGCAAGGTCGCAGCCGCGAATGGGGTGAGCGTCGAGTCCTGCGAAGTGCTCGGAACCGACTGCCGCGTCGTCGTCAGTGGGTCCGCGACCGCCATGGGAGTGTCGCTCGAGATACGCGCGCGAGCGCGCGCCGGAACCGAGGAATGAAAAACTCACAGGAAACTATCAGGTTCGTTCAATGCTTCCCACAGGTGAGCGCTCTACATTAGTAGTCATCAAGCTAAAGGAATCGCTTACAGGAGCGATCCGGGAAAGGGAATGCATCGGGAGACTTGCACTGTGTTGATGGGATGCTCGAAGGGGTCAGTCGTGAGGCTGGCCCCTTCGAGTTTG